>NZ_DICZ01000017.1:0-146762 GCF_002417895.1 Lactobacillus sp. UBA5813 | reverse complement strand
CGAGTCTGACAGCCGGAGCTAATGGAGTCTTGTCCGAGTGGCTTAAGGAGCATGATTGGAAATCATGTATACGGGTTTATACCTGTATCGAGGGTTCAAATCCCTCAGACTCCGTTGGGGTTGTACCCAGAATGGAGGATTAGCTCAGCTGGGAGAGCATCTGCCTTACAAGCAGGAGGTCACAGGTTCGAGCCCTGTATCCTCCATATTGAGAACGGAAGGTCTTTAAGATCTTCCGTTTTTTTGTTTTAATTATTAGAAGAATTTACTCGATTAAACAAGAAAGGAATGAAATATGAAAAGAAGAACCGGTATTTTTCTCGTATTATTTTTATTATTGTTAACTTTAACTGCCTGTCAAAACAAATCGCAAGAGAGCACATCAAAACATAAAGTAAATATCGTTACATCGACAAATATATACAGTGATATTGCAAAACAAATAATAGGTAAACATGGGACTGTAAAGTCAATAATCAGTAACGGAAATACAGATCCTCATGATTTTGAGGCAACTGTTGACTCTGCTAAAGAAGTAGCAGGGGCAAATATCTTGATTGCTAACGGTTTAGGCTACGATGATTGGATGAATAATTTAGCAAAATCCAATAACTTAAAACTAACTAAAGTTGGAGAGGATCTAATGCACCTGAAAACAGGTGATAATCCTCATATTTGGTATGATTTAGCAATGCCAGAAAAATACGTGAATTATTTAGTGAAAAAAGCAGGTCAAATTGATCCGGATCATAAATCTTATTTTCAAGCTAGAGCAAAAAAGTATTTAGCCAAAATCAATAAGATCAAGGCTTTGGCAAAAACAATCAGTGGGGCAAAAGAAAAACAAGTTTACGTAAGTGAACCAGTCTTTGACTATGCTTTAAACGATTGCCATTTTACAATTGGGGACAAGGATTTCGAAGAAGCCGTCGAGAATGAAACAGATCCTAGTGCTAAGAGCGTTCATCAGATGCAAACAGAAATAAAAGAAAAGAAGATTTCTTTCTTTGTAAACAACACTCAAGCATCGAGTTCAACGGTAGAAAACTTTGTAAAATTATGTAAACAAAATGGTATTCCTGTATTAAATGTTAGAGAAACAATGCCTAATGGCGTGCATTATAGTGACTGGATGATGCAAAACTACAAAAAATTAAAAGAAGCTGCCAAATAACCCTTGCATTTTATCTCATTTCCGGTATACTAGTTTATGTTCTCGGTTATGAGATTTAAGACCCGTTGGTCAAGTGGTTAAGACACGGCCCTTTCACGGCCGTAACATGGGTTCAAATCCCGTACGGGTCACTTATGGAGGATTAGCTCAGCTGGGAGAGCATCTGCCTTACAAGCAGGAGGTCACAGGTTCGAGCCCTGTATCCTCCATCGTTCTAAGACTACCGATCATGGTAGTCTTTTTTTATTCCTAGCAAGAACGAATTTTTAATCAAATCGGTTCAAGTCCTGATAGGATTCACTTTTTTTGAAGATGCCTTGTAACCGAATGGCTATATGTCTATATAGGGGGACTAATATGGAAAAACGTTTATTTACTTCAGAATCTGTTTCTGAAGGGCACCCTGATAAGGTTGCTGATCAAATTTCAGATGCAATATTGGATGCGCTTTTGGCAAAAGACCCAAATTCACACGTTGCATGTGAGACAATTGTAACTACTGGTCTGGTTTATGTCTTTGGAGAAATCTCCACGAATGCTTATGTTGATATTCAGAGCGTCGTCCGTAAAACCGTTTTAAAGATTGGCTATGATCGTCCAGAATTAGGTTTTGATGGTAATAACTGCGCTGTTCTGGTTGATATTGATGAGCAGTCACATGATATTGCTGGTGCTGTTGATCATTCTCTTGAAACTAGAGAAGATAAGGACGATAAAGATAAGCTTGATCAAATTGGTGCCGGCGACCAAGGCTTGATGTTTGGGTTTGCAATTAAAGAAACACCTGAATTGATGCCACTTCCAATTTCATTGGCGCACCGTTTAATGAGAAGAGTAGCAGCATTAAGAAAAGACAATACTTTAGATTGGCTTCGTCCAGATGCAAAAGCACAAGTTACGGTTGAATATGATGAAGATCATAAGCCAAAGAGAGTTGATACAGTTGTTATTTCAACTCAAACAGATGCTGAAGTTTCAAACGATGAAATTCGTCGTGCAATGATCGATTTGGTTATTAAAGAAGTTATTCCTGCAAAATATTTGGATAGTGAAACCAAATTCTTGATAAATCCATCAGGTCGTTTCGTTATTGGTGGACCTAAAGGTGACTCAGGTTTGACTGGTCGTAAGATTATCGTTGATACTTACGGTGGTTACGCTCGTCACGGTGGTGGTGCCTTTTCTGGAAAGGATCCAACAAAGGTTGACCGTTCTGCTTCATATGCGGCACGTTATGTTGCTAAAAATATTGTTGCTGCTGGCCTTGCATATCGCTGTGAAGTTCAACTCGCTTATGCGATTGGTGTGGCTCACCCAGTATCAATTATGATTGACACGGCTGGAACAGGAAAAGTTGACGATCAACTTTTAACCGAAGCTGTTCGTCACGTATTTGATTTGCGTCCAGCTGGCATTATTAAGATGCTAAACTTGCGTCGACCAATCTATGAACAAACAGCTGCTTATGGTCACTTCGGTAGAACGGATATTGATTTGCCATGGGAGAAGACTGATAAGACTCAAGAATTGCTTGATTTTATCGAAAGTAATAAATAAGAATACTAAGAGGGAGTAAGTAATGAAAAAAACAAACGTGTCAATCGTCACGCTTGCAATTTTTATGACGACTTTTATGACTGCAATTGAAGGAACGATCGTTTCAACAGCAATGCCGACGATTGTTTCTGATCTTGATGGATTGGAAATAATGAACTGGGTGGTTGCAATTTTCCTTCTGATGACAGCAGTTTCGATTCCTTTATACGGAAAACTGGCAGATAGCATAAGGCGCAAGCCAGTTTTTTTGTTTGGGATCGCACTTTTTGTCATTGGTTCATCTTTATGCGGTTTAGCCCAAAATATGGTTGAATTGATTCTATTTAGAGTAATTCAGGGCCTGGGTTCAGGTGCCGTCCAACCAGTTGCAATTACGATTATCGCCGATTTATATAAATTAGAAAAACGTGCCAAAATGTTGGGACTAAATTCAGGCTTTTGGGGAGTGGCCTCGGTTATTGCACCATTATTAGGCGGCTTTATTGTTCAGCATTTATCTTGGCATTGGGTTTTCTATATTAATGTTCCTATCGGGATTATTGCTTTCCTATTAGTCGTATTTTTCTTGAAAGAACCAGAGCATAGCTCAAAATCAAAACTGGATCTCAAAGGTACGTTTTATTTAATTGTTTTTTTGCTTTCGTTGATGGTCTTCTTGCAAGAATTAGGAACCAGCAACAATTGGCTTTTAATGATCGTCTTAGTACTATTAATTATTTCCTCGGTAATAATATTCTTTAAGGTTGAAAAAAGTGCACAAGACCCAATAATGCCGTTAAATATCTTAAAAAGCAAAGAATTCACGATTATTAACTTGATCGCATTATTAATTTCTGGAGTTGTTATCGGCTTTGAATTTTATATTCCAACCTGGATGCAGGGAATTAATGGAACCAACGCTTCTCTGGCAGGATTTGCTGTAACGCCAAGTTCGCTAATGTGGATTGTCGGTTCATTCTTGATCGGTTGGATGTTGGCAAAGTGGGGCATCAAGCTTACTTACGACTATATGCTGATTATTTTGATCTTAGCCGATCTAGTTCTAATTTTGGTCCCAATTTATACTCCATTTTGGGTATTTTGTATTGTGGCCGCATTTAACGGTACGGCTTTTGGAGCGATTACAACAGCATCACAAGTTCGTTCGCAGGTCTTAGTAGGAAAAGATGAAATTGGGGTTGCTACAAGTTTTAACACTTTGATGAAATACTTGGGACAAACGATGATGGTTTCAATTTATGGGATCACTTTTAATACAATTATTGCGCAGCATTTGAAAAATCATCCGAATTTGAATCAAGGGATGATGAATAAAATTGTTTCAGCCCAAAAAGCTCTATCTTTACCACAAAAATTGGTACCTCAATTGCGTCAGGTGCTGTTTAGTGGTTTAAAGGGTGTTTACGTTGTTTCTCTGATTGTTATTGTTATTTCCCTGATTATGAATCAGTTTTATCAGAACCATAAACTTAAACAAAATAATGCATAGAAAAAACCTCAAGTTCAAAACTTGAGGTTTTTATTTTAATTATTTATTCTTTCGACTTTGATCAATTAGCTCAGGTTCGATATAGAAATGGTATAAGAAGGAGTAACCAATCAAAACGAAGGTAATACCGCCAAGCCATCCGCTGACTACATCTGAAGGATAGTGAACGTGGAGGAAAATTCTGGTGTAGCCAATCATTAGTGGGAATAAAGTCCAAATAATGATTAACAATGTTTTCCAGAATTTATTTTTAATAATTAAAATTGTCAGAACAATCAAAATTCCAAACAAAGCTGCACTACCTACTGAGTGACCAGATGGAAAACTATAACCGTCAGCATAAACCAGGTGACGAACAGTTGGCCGTGGTCGCTGCACCATATGCTTTATAATCCAATTAAAAGCATTAGCGGCAATCATTACTCCAGCAGTAAACCATGCGTATGCATACTGCTTAAAAGCAATTAAAATTACAAATAAAATGATGGCCTCAACAACGATAGTGCTTGTGTTACCTAAATTGGTAAATGTCCTTGCAAAACTGATATTGGCAGCATTCGTATTGCATACAATTCCAATGACAGCTTTATCAAAAGATTGGATAAAGGCAGAATTAGAAGCAACTAGCAATGCCCAAGCTGCATAAATCAATGTAAAGATTGTTGCAGGAAGCAAGGTGTGTCGAGGTGGTCTTTGTGTATTAATCAAAAGATCTTCTCCTCTTGTCTTTCTATTTTTTAGCATTTGTGGTAAATTATAATCATTATCCATAAGAAAATAAAGGTCAGGAAGTAGTAATAGAAAAATTTTTTCAGAAAGAAGCTGGTTGCTGCGAAGCTTTAAAATTAACCTATGAACTTGTCCTGAGTTAAAAACCTATCGTTTTGCCATCCGCGTTAAGGAGCAATTAAGTGTCACAATATGTGGAACTTAGGTGGTACCGCGATAATTCGTCCTATGATTAATTGATCATAGGACTTTTTTAGTTAGGAGGAAAATATGTACAATCACAAGGTTGTCGAAAAGAAATGGCAAGATTATTGGGCAAAGCATGGTACTTTCAAAACTACTAATGATCCTAAAAAGAAAAATTATTATGCCTTAGATATGTTCCCATTCCCATCAGGCAAAGGCCTTCACGTTGGTCACCCAGAAGGTTACACCGCAACGGATATTATTGCCAGAATGAAGCGAGCACAAGGCTACAATGTCCTTCACCCAATGGGCTGGGATGCATTTGGTCTTCCAACTGAACAATACGCTTTAAAGACTGGTGAAGATCCAGCCGTAGTTACTAAAGAAAATATTGCTACTTTCAAAGAGCAGCTTAATAAGTTGGGCTTTTCATATGATTGGGGTCGTGAAATTACAACTAGTGATCCTAATTATTACAAGTGGACTCAATGGGCCTTTGAACAAATGTATAAAAAGGGTCTTGCTTATGAAGCCGATGTACCAGTTAATTGGTCACCAGATCTTGGTACTGTAGTTGCCAACGAAGAAGTAATCGATGGTAAAACTGAACGTGGTGGCTACCCAGTATATCGCCGCAACATGAAGCAATGGATGCTTAAGATGACTGCCTATGCTGATCGTCTGCTTGAAGATCTGGACGATTTGGACTGGCCAGAACCAGTTAAGGAAATGCAACGAAACTGGATCGGCCGTTCTGAAGGTGCTCAAGTTACTTTCAAAGTTAAAGACAGTGACAAGACTTTTGATGTCTTTACCACGCGCCCAGATACCTTATTCGGCTGCTCATACACCGTTTTGGCACCAGAAAGCGATTTGGTTCAAGAAATCACTACTCCTAAACAAAAAGAAGCTGTCGATGCTTACATTAAATCTATTGAATCTAAGTCTGACCTTGAAAGAACTGATCTTAACAAGGATAAAACTGGGGTCTTCACTGGTGCTTACGCAATCAACCCAGTTAATGGCAAAGAAGTTCCAATTTGGATTTCTGATTATGTCTTAGCAAGCTACGGTACGGGTGCCGTTATGGCCGTCCCAGCTCATGACGATCGTGACTATGCTTTTGCTACTAAGTTCCATTTACCAATTAATGCAGTTATCGAAGGTGGCAATCTTGAAAAAGAAGCTTACACCGGTGATGGCAAGCACATTAATTCAGAATTCTTAGATGGTTTAAACATTGAAGAAGCTAAGAAGCGCATGATCGAATGGCTCGAAGATCATAACTGCGGCAAGAAGAAGGTTAACTACAAGCTTCGTGACTGGGACTTCAGTCGTCAACGTTACTGGGGTGAACCAATTCCAGTTATTCACTGGGAAGATGGTACTACTTCACTTGTTCCAGAAGATGAGCTTCCACTTCGTTTGCCACATGCAACTAACATTAAGCCATCTGGTACGCCAGAATCACCACTTGCCAACTTAACTGATTGGGTAAACGTCGTTGATAAAAATGGTCGCAAGGGCAAACGTGAAACCAACACTATGCCAAACTGGGCTGGTTCATCATGGTATTACCTTCGTTATGTTGATCCACATAATGACAAAGAATTGGCTAACTACGATCTCTTGAAACAATGGCTTCCAGTTGATCTTTACATTGGTGGTGCAGAACATGCCGTTCGTCACCTTCTTTACGCTAGATTCTGGCACAAGGTTCTTTATGACTTGGGTGTTGTTCCAACCAAAGAACCATTCCAACGTTTATACAATCAAGGCTTGATCTTGAAGAATCATGAAAAGATGTCTAAGTCTAAAGGAAACGTTGTTAACCCTGATGATGTTATTGATGAATATGGTGCTGACTCACTTAGAATGTACGAAATGTTCATGGGTCCACTTGATGCTTCAATTGATTGGGATGACAATGGCCCAGCTTCAACTAAGAAGTTCTTAGACCGTGTATGGCGCTTAATGGTTAACGATCTTGACTTGAAGGCAATTCCACAAGAAAAAATTGTTGATGAAAATGACGGTGAGCTGGACAAGGTATATAACGAAACCGTTAAGAAAGTTACTGAAGACTTTGACGCTCTTCACTTCAATACAGCTATTTCTCAAATGATGGTCTTTGCTAATGCTGCACAAAAGGCCAAAACGATTCCACGTGAATATGCTGAAGGCTTCGTTAAATTGCTTGCCCCAGTTGCACCACACATGATGGAAGAAATTTGGTCCGTCTTTGGTCACGATGAATCAATTACTTATGCTAAATGGCCAACTTACGATCCAGACAAGTTGGTTGAATCAACAGTTGAAATTATGGTTCAAGTTAACGGTAAGCTTCGCGGTAAGTTTAAAGCTGCAAAGGATACTGCTAAAGATGAATTGCAAAAACAAGCTTTAGCAATTCCACACGTTGAAAAGTTCTTAGAAGGAAAAGACGTTAAAAAGGTTATTGTTATTCCTAATAAGATTGTTAATATCGTTGCCAAATAAGTTTAATTTTTCCTAAAAAAGAAAAAATATTGTTGTATCTTCTTTTAGAGACTAGCAGAATAGATTAGTTAGATTGAGCTTTAGGAAATTTTGAATTAAATGGAAGAAAATGAAACAAATCTAAAAGAAAAAAATACGCAGGAAACCTTTATTAAAGGTTCTGCTTGGATGACATTTGGTTCAATTGCTTCAAGAATTTTAGGTGCGCTTTATATTATTCCTTGGTATGCCTGGATGGGAGACTATGGAAATATTGCGAACGCGCTGACTGCTAGAAGTTATAATATTTACAGTATTTTTATTCTAATTTCTACAGCGGGAATTCCCGGTGCAATTGCCAAACAAGTAGCTAAATATAATGCCTTGAATGAGTATGGGATTGGTCGAAAATTATTCCGCAAAGGTCTAATTTTGATGGCAATTTTGGGGGTCATTTCAGCTGCAATCATGTATTTTGCCGCACCGCTTTTAGCATCAAACGGCAGTGCAAGTGATCCAAGACAAGTCGCAGTGATGCGCAGTTTATCATATGCCATTTTGATTATTCCGATTCTGAGCATCATGCGTGGTTACTTTCAAGGTTATGCCGATATGATGCCATCGGCTCTGTCGCAGTTTGTTGAACAATTAGCTAGAATTATTTGGATGCTTTTAACGGCATATGCAATTATGCAAATGCAGCATGGTTCTTATGTTCATGCGGTTATTCAATCAAATTTAGCAGCTGCCATCGGTGCCATTTTTGGGATTGGGATTCTGGTTTGGTTCTTATTATCTAGAAGAAATAAGTTGAATGATTTAGTTGAAAATTCTAATAATGCGATCAAGGTTTCAACGGCTGGCTTATTTGCTGAAATCATTGAACAGGCCATCCCATTCATTATTATTGATGCAGGAATTCAGCTGTTCAATCTGGTTGATCAATATTCATTCCACCCAATGATTGCCGGTTTGGTAAGTGCAAGTTCTGACACTATTGAAGGTTGGTATGCGCTATTTTCACTTAATGCCAATAAATTGATCATGATCATTGTTTCTTTGGCAAGTGCAATGGCGGTAACAGCAATTCCGCTTTTATCCGCTGCACATACTCAAGGAGATTTTAAGAGTATTTCAAAACAAATTGGCAATACGCTTGATTTATTCTTATTTGTCATGATTCCAGCATCATTCGGTATGGCTGGTATAGCAACGCCAATTTATACTGTGTTTTACAGTTATGATCCATTAGGCTCTAGTGTTCTTTACTTGTCAGCCTTCACTGCAATCAGTTTGGGACTTTTCACCGTTTTGATGGCTATTTTGCAGGGACTTTCAGAAAATGCACTTGCAATTAAATATCTGGTTTTAGGTTTAATTTTAAAGATACTATTGCAGTATCCAATGATTTACCTATTTAAGATATACGGACCACTGGTTTCTACCAATATTGGGATGCTGGTAATTATCTTCTTAGCGATTAAGCATCTGGAAGTGAGTTCTGATTTCAATATCGGCCGTACTGGACGGCGATTGACGGGAATTACTGTTTTCTCAATTATAATGTTTGCTGTCGTTAAGCTGATTGTTACCTTTGTCGGAAAAGTATTAACACCTGAACGTCGTTTCCCAGCTTTGGCTTTGGTTGTTCTAGCTGTTCTTGGGGGAGTCGCAGTCTATGGCTATCTGACTTTGAAGACGGGCTTGCTTGAAAAAATCTTGGGCAACAAGGCTACCAGATTATTAAGAAAACTGCATTTGGCTAAATAGAAAAACACGTCACTAAGTTTAAGTGACGTGTTTTTTGGATGGTCAAAAAATTAATTTTTACAACTGAAACTAAGCTTTGTAGTATGACAAACCGATAACTCCGATTAATTCAATTGCTAAAAAAGTACTGCCTAAAATCATGCTCATCATAACGATCATCTTCCTTTTCAATCTTGAT
This sequence comes from Lactobacillus sp. UBA5813, assembly GCF_002417895.1. Taxonomy (NCBI): domain Bacteria; kingdom Bacillati; phylum Bacillota; class Bacilli; order Lactobacillales; family Lactobacillaceae; genus Lactobacillus; species Lactobacillus sp. UBA5813. Next base: position 137,201 of record NZ_DICZ01000017.1, on the reverse strand, counting down.
CTTATCTTTACATTTTTAATATATCACAAATGTGTCAATAATGAAAGCGCTTTTATTGTTGGATGAGGAAAAAGGCAGCCAAAAAGCTGCCCATCTTCGCACCTGCCAAGGAAGTTTATTATAGCATTTTTAACAATAAGTAAATATTATGGCCAACCAGTGCTAATAACTATTTCTCTAACCATAAATATTTGACTAAAATGAAGCTAAGAGATTCAAATAAGTAGAGAGAAAAAATGGCAAAGAATGAAGAAGTAAAAAACAGCGTTTTTGGTTTTGGCGATCCTAATGATGCTTTTGCTAAATACTTTAGTGGCAAAAGCTATTGGAAGGGCTTAGCAATGAGCAAGGCTACTAAGGCTGGCGTATCTAACTTAACTTTTGAACCTGGCTGTCGCAATAATTGGCATGAACATGAAAATGTTCAAATTTTGATTGCTGCCACCGTTGAGCGGGGGTTATGGACGAGAACTTTGACCTTGGATAATTGCCAGAAGATTGTCGAGAATGGCAAATATACGACTGCATGGCATTGTGATCGTGATTATTTTGCTTCAGTTAAAGTACCCCAAATTTCAGGCTATGAGAGTAGCAAGAAAATTGTATCCGGCCCAAAGGTAAGTATGGAGAATCTTGAAGTGGTGGTTGACTATCAAGAAATTAAGCAAGAGGTAACGGACATTTCAACTATGGGTGCTTATGTAGAAACGATTCATTTTGTAGATGAAAATGGCCGTGCTTTAGCAAATGATTACCAAGAATCGCTTGATTTTGATGATAAGCGGCCAGTACAAACTTTTGCCAGCATCACTGTTCCTGTTGTTCCAGGCTATTTTGCCGAAGAAAAGCAGGTTAAGGGCAAGAGCATTATGAAAGACGATGCAAAAAAGCAGCCAGAAATCACGGTCAAATATCACAAATTAGGTCAGATCATTCCAGTAGATCTGAATGACCAAATTATTCATGATCCGGAAGATGAAACCAAGATGATGAGTAAAGTCTTTGCCAATGATCCGCATGATGCCAGTCAAGCTTTAAGCGATCAAAAGGTACCTTCGATTGAAGGCTGGAAGCCAACCGTGCTGACAGTAAGCCCAGTTGAACCAGAAATCAATATTCCGGTTCTTTACAATAAAATTGATAATTAAAAAAGCTTGAGCAGTAATCTACTCAAGTTTTTTTGTACACAAAAACCGCTAAGACATCAGCATTGTCTTAGCGGCCATGAAAATACAGATACAAAACAACAATTTCAAAGTCACCATAAGGTAAAGAAATTGTTTTGTAGGTTTTCTCCCCCTACAATTTATATCATACTCTAAATACGGTTGATGGCAATAATAAAGTGATAAATAAAAATAGCGTAAGGCAAAGAAAAAGGACCTTTGTGCAAAACTAGCTGAAGTACTGTAATATCAGTAGTTCCACATGCCTGTAATTTCTAAAAAGATGATAAAAGCCGACCTAAAGATAATGAAACCGATTAATGCAAAAAGCAGGTAAAAGTCCAAATAAGTACCTAAAAATAAGACACATAAGCAATCTTTAAGTTAAAAAATAAAATATTAAAAATGTTTCATGAGCTGTGGATAGAGAAAACTAACACAAAATAGCTAAGAGGTTTATAATAGATAAAAACAGAGTTTATAGAAATAGAGAAGGTTAAAAGATGAAGAAAAATAAGTTATTTACTGCTGTTGCTGCAATTGCATTATTAGGAAGTACTGGAGTTGGTTTGGTTGCCAATAATGCTCCTGTAGCTCAAGCTGCTACTAAAAAATCAAAGAAGAGCAAATCTACAGTTAGTTCAAAATACCCAGTTATTACGATTAAGAAGGGTGCCGTTTTATATAAAGTAACTGTAAACAAGACAAGTGGCAAAATTACCAAGGTAACTAACAGCAAGAGAAAATTTGTTAGTGCCACCAAAGTTAATTCTATTTATTCAACTAAGTATAAGAAGACCAACTACTATTTAATTGATAGTGGATATGCTGTTAAAACCAGTTACGCTAAGGTAACTGGCAAGAAGAAGGTTCCAACTTTGACTTCATTGACTAAGGCTGCAAAAGAAAAGGCAGCTACAGCTCAAAAGAAGGTTAAGGATACAATTGATCAATGGAATTCTAAGATCACTGCCGCTGCACCACAAACTTACACTGGTAAAGTTAATACTGCAGCAAACTACTTAACCTACAATGACAGCACCAAGAAGTGGTCAGTTGCTTCTGACACGCTTGCTAGCGGAACTACTGTAACTGTTTTGTTCACAATTGACCTTACAAGCAGTAATGGTTCAACTATTCCAGGTTATTACGCAGTAAATTCTAATAATACTGCTGTTTTGTTGGAACAAACAGATGTAACTTTAGATGATGCAAATGCTCAAGTCCTTGATCAAAGTACTTACATCAGCAAACGCAATGCTGCAAAGCAACTTAAAACACAAGCTCAGGCAGCTTTAAAAGCAATCGGCGTTGTTCCTGCAAGTTCAAGCAGTAATAACTAATTAATATAAAAAAGAAACCCTCAAGTGAGGGCTTCTTTTTTTGTCTAATTTTTCTTGAAATCTGCATCTATTGAATTTGTTCGTCCAGTCGGATCAGGCATTACTAGAGCGGCGATCAAGTAAAGCAAAGTTCCTGGGAAAAAGCCAGTGAAAATTATCACAGCTGCGCCAATGATCCGTACCCAAGCTGGATCAATGTCAAAGTATTCAGCTATTCCGCCAAAAACACCAGCTAGGATTTTGTTGCGTGATTTGGTCAATCTCTTTTTCATAAAAATCACCTCATGTCTATAGTCTAATTATATAATATTGTATAATGCAAAAGAAAAAACTAGCCCTCGCCGGACTAGTTTATTAAATGCCCCGAAAAAGATTCGAACTTTCACTCAGTTGCCTGAACAGCGACCTGAACGCTGCGCGTCTGCCAATTCCGCCATCGGGGCAAAGTTATTTTCAACTCATGATTAATAATACCAAATATTTGGTAAAATGTAAGCATAAATATAAAAATCAAATTTTATTCTTTCAAAGGAAGTTTCTATGCGAAGAAAATTTAGTTTTAAAAAAGCAGCGATGATTATTGTCGCTGCCGTTTCGTTGTGTTCATTTATGGGCTTTGCTGCACCTGTTAATGCTAGCAGCACGACTAGTTCATATCGTCAAGACGAATTAAATTTAAATGTTAAATCAGCTTTGGCAATTGATAGCAAGACTGGTCAAATTTTATATGCAAAAAATGCTGACAAAACTTTGCCTATTGCTTCAATGACAAAATTAGTTACGGTTTATTTAACATTGCAAGCCATTAAGAACAAGCAGATTTCTTGGACAACCAAGGTTAAGCCAACTGCAGCTATTGTCAAGGTTGCTAATAATTCAGAATATTCAAATGTACCATTAAAGAAGGGCCATTCATATACCATCAAGCAGCTTTATCAGGCTACTTTAATTGAATCTGCTAATGGTGCGGCTATGTGTTTGGCTCAAGCAGTTTCTGGTTCTCAAGTTGCATTTGTCAAAAAAATGCGGGCCCAAGTTAAAAAGTGGGGCATCAATGATGCCAAAATTCACACCGTCTGTGGTTTGCCTAATGGCAACTTGGGCAGCGATGCCTATCCTGGCGTAAGCAAGAATGCTGAAAATACAATGTCTGCCAAAGATATGGCTATTATTGGACAACGATTAATTAACGATTTCCCAGCAGTTTTAAAGACAACTTCAATTGCCAAACTTGCATTTAAAGATCAAGGCAAAACTACTCAAATGGAGAACTTTAACTGGATGTTAAAGGGATTATCACAATATGACGCCAATTTAAAGGTCGATGGCCTTAAGACGGGTACTACTGATGCGGCAGGAGCATGTTTTATCGGAACTATTAAGAAAAACGGCTCAAGAATCATTACCGTTGTCATGGGTGCACGTCACCAAGACGGTACAGATCCTTCCAGATTCGTACAAACCAAAAAGCTGATGAACTGGATTTTCAGCAAATATACGCCAGTAATCATGAATGCTGGTACTACCTTTAACCAGGCTAAAGCAGTTAGTGTTACCGATGGTGATCAGTTAACGACAAACGTTGGCTTAAAGAGCAAAACTACGATCTGGGATCCCGTAGATGGCAGCAAGATTAGTGCATCCTTAACTAAGAAAACTGTTAATGCACCTGTTACTAAAGGGCAAACAGTGACTGACTACGAATTTAAATCAGGCAAGGAACAATTAGTTTCTTTAAAGCAGCCGAACGGAATGAAGGTTGCCGCTAAAGCTTTGCAAAGCAATGGCAAGGTTAATATTTTTGTTAGAATTTGGCGTTGGATTACCAGGGCGAGATAAATGACGCAAACACAAGAAATCAAAGAAGATATTCTTAAAAAAGTTATTAAAACTCGTCCTAGCAATTCCTACAAAGGAAAATTTGGTCGGATTCTTTTAATTGGCGGCAGTGAAAATTATGGTGGCGCAATAATTATGGCAACAGAAGGTGCGATTAACGCTGGAGCCGGCTTAACTGCCGTTGCTACCCATTCGATCAATTTGACTGCGCTTCATGCAAGAGATCCTGAAGCAATGTACATCGATTGGCAGGATCGCAACTTGCCAGAATTAATTAAAAAGATGGATGTCATTGTTTGTGGGCCCGGTCTTGGCAGCAGCAGAGTGGCCCTGCAAATTATGCAGATGCTAAAGGCTAACGTTGCAGCACAGCAAACAGTCGTGTTAGATGCTAGTGCGCTCGATCTGATCAGCAACGATAAAACACTGCTGCCTGGCAAAGCAGGGCATCTGATTTTAACGCCTCATCAAATGGAATGGCAAAGACTCAGTCAGATAAAAATTCCTTTTCAAACTGATAGTGCCAATTTAACCGCCCTTAAGCAGTTAAATTCAGTAGGCAATACTACTTTGGTTTTAAAATCAAATCATACCCATATTTATACCGAAGATGGTAAAATTTTTGTTAATCCAACTGGCAATCCTGGAATGGCGACTGGCGGCATGGGTGATACATTAGCTGGAATTATCGGAGGCTTTATTGCTCAATTTGGCTTTCAAGCTGATAATATTTTAGCAGCAGTGTATTTGCATTCCTTAGCTGGGGATGTCTTGTATCGCGATCACTATTTAGTTAAGCCAACGCAGATCTCTCAGTTGCTGCCGAAGTTGATGAAAAAACATGCAGAGCAAGATTAGTGAGACGTTAGAGTAGATGAAAAAGAGAATATTATTAGCGATTGTATTAGTTCTTTGTGCAATTGGCCTAGCTAAGCTTTGTATTCCAAAAGAAACTCCGAGTCAAAGCAGTAAGCCAAAAGAAACGCAAACAGTGAAAAAAGTTTCGGCTGCTGAAGCTGCAAGACCTTATAAGGATCCAAAAGATTTGCGATCTGAAGGTACTTGGAAATTAAAGAGCGAAACAAAAGCTTATCCGAAAATTACAAGCAAAAAAGGTTTGGTAATCAAAGTCTCTTTAAAAGGCAATCGAGTTTATATAATTAAAAATGGCAAAAGGGTTTATACTATGCTCTCGTCGGCCGGAATTTATCATAATGGTAAGTCCGATACTCCAACTGGGACATATTATGTACGCTATGAACGGGGCGACACCTTTTTCAATCACAAATTAAAAGAAGGAGCAAACTACTGGACTAGTTGGGACAAGAAAAATGTTTACCTTTTTCACTCAGTTCCTACAAAGGCAAACGGCAAATATAATCTAACTGAAGCGACAAAATTAGGGAAAACTCAGGGTTCTCATGGCTGCATTCGTTTAAGTTTGCCCGATTCAAAATGGATTATGAAAAATATTCCAGCCGGTACAAAAGTAATAATTAAAGATGAATAGTAGCGCTTTGAAATAAATCCTGTTATAATCATGCTGTTAACAAAGTAGCAGTAGTAGCTATTTATTTTCTTTTCAGCGAATCTGAGACGGTGCAAGTCAGATAGAAATAATGGTGAAGGCGTGGCTAGCTTTTAAAATATGATAAATAAATGAGCGGATGAACTTCATCAAATAGAGTGGTACCGCGGGTAATAGCTCGTCTCTTTCTACAATCGATAGGAAGAGACTTTTTTTGTAAAGGAGAAAAGAATGGACTTTAAAAATGAAGTAGTTGAATTGATTGCAAGTCAAATTGATCTGCCAAAAGAAAAAATCAATCACTTAATTGAACGTCCAAAGAATTCCAAAATGGGTGATTATGCTTTTCCTTGCTTTGTTTTGGCAAAGACAATGCATAAAAATCCAGCCGAAATTGCTAAATCAATTGCTGAAAATTTAAGCAGCGAAAATTTTGCCAGTATCCAAGCAGTTGGTCCTTACGTTAACTTTAGTATTGATCACGGCAAGCTTGTTTCTTCAACTTTGAAGGATGTTTTAGATAAAGGCGAGCATTATGGCGATCAAGAATTGGGCAAGGGCAATGTCCCAATTGATATGTCCAGTCCTAACATTGCTAAGCCAATGTCGATGGGTCACCTTCGTTCAACAGTAATCGGCAATTCAATTGCTAACACTATGGAAAAGGTTGGTTATACGCCAATTAAGATCAACTATCTTGGCGACTACGGTACCCAATTTGGTAAACTGATCGCAGCTTACAAGCACTGGGGCAATGAAGAAGACGTTAAGAAAGATCCAATTATGAATCTTTTCCATTACTACGTTCGTTTCCATAAAGAAGCAGAAAAGAATCCTGAACTTGATGATGAAGGCCGTGAATGGTTTAAGAAGCTTGAAGATGGCGATCCAGAAGCAGTTAAATTATGGAAATGGTTCCGTGAAGTTTCTCTTAAAGACTTCAAGCGTATTTACAATGAATTAGGTGTAACTTTTGATTCCTATAATGGTGAAGCATTCTTTAACGATAAGATGCAACCAGTGATTGATGAATTGAGGGACAAAGGCTTGCTTCACGAATCTCGTGGTGCACAAGTTGTTGATATGGGTCCTGATGAAAACCCAGCAATTATTGTTAAATCAGATGGTACTTCAATTTATTTGACTCGTGATTTGGCTGCAGCTGAATGGCGGATGAAGCACTACAACTTTGTTAAGATGCTTTACGTTGTAGGTAATGAACAAGCCCAACACTTCGTTGAACTAAAAACTGTGCTTAAGAAGATGGGCTATGACTGGGCAGATAATATTCACCATGTTTCATTCGGCTTAATTACCCAAGGCGGCAAGAAACTATCAACTCGTAAAGGAAATGTGGTTTTCCTAGATCAAGTTTTAAAGGATGCCGTATCGCTTGCTAAAAAACAAATTCAAGAAAAGAACCCAGATTTGGCAAATCAAGATCAAGTTGCTCATGATGTTGGTGTAGGTGCTGTTGTCTTCCACGACTTAAAGAATGACCGTCTTGACAACTTTGACTTTAATTTGGAAGAAGTTGTTCGTTTTGAAGGAGATACCGGTCCTTACGTTCAATACACCAATGCGCGTGCACAAAGTGTTTTAAGAAAAGCATCTAAGATGGGCATGAAGCCTGCCGATAATGACTTGGCTCTTGATGATGAATGGTCATTTGCTGTTGCTAAGGATCTAGCTGATTTTCCAAAAATTATCGCTAGAAGTGCTGATAAGTTTGAACCATCAGTTATTGCTAAATACGCACTAGACTTGGCTAAGAAGTTTAACAAGTACTATGCTAATGTGAAAATTTTAACGGATGATAATCAAATTGGCGCTCGTTTGGCTCTGGTTCAAGCAACATCAATTGTTTTAACAGAAGCACTTAGACTCTTGGGAGTAAATGCTCCTAAGGAAATGTAATTTTGCTAATGAAAATTTTAAAATAGCGCTTACATCTAAACGGAAAGATTGTTCAAAAGTTCATAAAAGGGTACAATAAACTTGTAAATGATTTAGGAGGTATTTTTTAATGGCTTATTTTGATAACGGTAATCAAATCTTTAAAGATGCTCGTAGAGAACATTATGCTGTAGGTGCTTACAACACTAACAACTTGGAATGGACTCGTGCAGAATTACGTGCTGCTGAAGAAACTAGAACTCCATTGTTGATTCAAGTTTCAACTGGTGCTGCTAAGTACATGGGTGGCTACAAGTTCGTTAAGGACATGGTAGCTGACCAGATAGACTCAATGAACATTTCAGTTCCAGTTATCTTAAACTTGGACCACGGTGACTATGAATCAGCTAAGGAATGTATCGCACTTGGCTACTCATCAGTTATGTTTGATGGTCACGCACTTCCAGTAGAAGAAAACTTAGCTAAGACTAAGGAAATCATTAAGTTGGCTCACGAACGTGGTATTTCTGTTGAAGCTGAAATTGGTAAGATTGGTGAAAACCAAGGTGCCGATGGTGGTGAATTAGCATCTGTTGAAGACGCTATTACCTTCTACAAGGCTGGTGTTGACAAGCTTGCTTGTGGTATTGGTAACATCCACGGTGTATACCCAGAAGGTTGGAAAGGCCTTAACTTTGACCGTTTGAAAGAAATTGCTGACGCTGTACCAGTTCCATTGGTATTGCACGGTGGTTCAGGTATTCCTGAAGACCAAGTTAGGAAGGCTATTTCACTTGGTATTGCTAAGGTTAACATCAACACTGAATTCCAATTAGCATTCCAAAAAGCAACTCGTAAGTACATCGAAGACAAGAAGGACTTGGACACTGCTAACAAGGGTTACGACCCACGCAAGTTGTTGTTGCCAGGTACTGAAGCTATCACTGCAGCTATGAAGGAAATGATTAGCTGGTTAGGTACTAAGTCAATTGATGATGAACTTAAGGATGCATCATTTGACCGTGCTTCATTAAACGAAGAATAATTTAATTATTCTGAAATTAAAAGCTCTCGGATTTTCCGAGAGCTTTTTGTTTTTCAAAAAATGTTTAATTAATTCAAGTAGCTTTCCAGCACTTTAAGAACCCCATTTTCATTATTGCTTGGAGCTTCATACTTGGCGATCTTTTTTAATTCAGGATCAGCATTTTCCATCGCGTAACTGTATCCAGCTAGTTGCAACATCTCTGAATCATTCATCCCATCGCCAAAGGCGATCAGTTCTGATGGGTTGATTTTAAAGTAACGCAAAAAATATTTAATGCCGCTCGCTTTGTTTACGCCATGATTGATAATATCTATACAATTAAAGCCGCTAGAAGTGGCATGAACTTGTTCGGTGTAATCTGTATTAAACTCACTTTCAATTTCTTCAGGAGTTGCATCGATCCACAAGGTTATTTTATCGATCGGATCATTAACTGGAATTTCATCAATGCTGTTGATTGTTAAATAATTGTAGTAGTAATAGTTCATAAATTTTTTGAAATTAACCGATGAATTGGCTAAAACATAACTATTGCTCAAACCACAAGCAATAACTGATGAATTGGGATGCTTGCTTAAAATGTAGCGTAAAAGCTTAAGCGTTGTTTGGTGTGTAAAATAATGCGTGTTGATAATCTTTTTATCACGAACCAAAATGGCACCATTGTCACTGATAACATCGATTTTATCCATAAAACCAGCAAAATCCTTTTCTAGTCTGATTAACGGACGACCACTGGCGACGATAAAATGAATATCGTGTTCATGCAATTTATCCAAGACGCGGCGAAAACGCTGACGATCATAAGTATTTTGCGAGTTAACAAAAGTACCATCCATGTCGACAGCAACAGCTTTGAATGGAATTTTTTTCATATTGAAGACCCTTTCATTTATTATTGCTTACTTAATTATACCGCTTTCATAAAGCAAAATTAATGTATAAGGATTAAATTGGTAAATGCATCAGTATTTATCAGTGAATACCGATTTAAAATAAGCGAATGGTTTGCTTTTTAAATGAAAAGGGTTCAATGAAGGACATCTGATAAGCCGTCAATTGTAAATCTTGTCCTTCTTTGTAATCAGGATTGTAAAGCGGATCGCCAACTATGGGACAGCCAATAGTAGCCAAATGAACACGAATTTGATGAGTACGGCCAGTTTCAAGCTGCAATTTTACGAGAGCAATTTCGTTTTCTTTTTTTAAAATTTGATAATGAGTTGTGGCCTTTAACCCATCAGACCTAACCATTCTCTTTCTTTGGTCGTCTGGATCCTTGCCAATGGGAAAAGAAATAGTACCATGATCGGGCAATGCAGCGTTTAAGTTAACTTGTGCCAGATATTCACGATGAAAAATTTTCTGCGTTAGCTGCCGATTGAGAATTGGCACAACCGCTGGATTTTTAGCTACCAGCAACAGTCCACCGGTTAGCATGTCAAGGCGATGGACTATGTATGGACTTTGTCCTAAATAAGTGGCACAATCGTTGAGCGCGGTGTCAGTTTCAAATAAATTAGGGTGAGTCTTTTGTCCTTTTCTCTTGTTGATAACTAAGACGTTAGAATCTTCAAAGATAATTTGCGGAAGATGGCCGCTAGCCGGATAGCTTTGCTGCTGACTGTCTACAAAATCTAGTTTAAAGCAGACTTCATCATTTGCTTTTACTAGTTGGTTAAAATAGCGGTAGTGACCATTAACGGTCACTTGCTTTTTTGTCCGCAACAAATGCTGCCATTTACGGGGAAGCAATAATTTCCTGAGCAAGTCTCGTACTGACATGGCCGGCATGTCTTCTGGATAAATTAGTTTAAAATTGTAAGTCATAATATTGATATTTTCTAAAATTCTATTCAAAATATAAGTTATTGTATCGGCGTATGTTAAAATACAAGTTGTTTTAAAAGGAGCAGATATATGCCAAATTTGCGACGAATACAATTTAATAAGTCAGAAAAAGCAGGTGCCAAGAAAGATTCTTTATGGCACCGTTTTGATCAGCGTTTCTTTGTTGGAAGATGGATCATTTTAATTCTTCTGATCTTAACGCTTTTCACATGTACCTATTATACAATCGAAGTTAAAACTTCAAATATCTCAAACTTGAAGGCTTCTTTGTCAATAACGACAACTATTTACGATTATAAAGGAAAAAAAGCTGGATCACTTTATTCACAAAAGGGTTCCTTTGTTGAATACAATAAAATTTCGCCCAACATTGTGAATGCGGTTGTTTCCACAGAGGACAGAACTTTTTGGAAAAATCCCGGTTTCAGTGTCAAAGGTATGGCACGAGCAGCATTAAATTTTGTTATTCACCATGGTGAAATTACAGGTGGTGGATCTACTTTAACGCAGCAGCTTGCGAAAAACTCTTTATTGACCCAGCAGCAGACTTTTTCAAGAAAACTGGAAGAGCTCTTTTTTGCAATTGAAATTAATCATGTTTATTCCAAAAAAGACATCATTACCATGTATCTGAACAATGCCTACTTTGGCAACGGTGTCTGGGGTGTACAGGATGCCAGCCGGCGCTACTTTGGCAAAAACGCCAGCGAGCTGTCGGTAAGTGAAGCGGCCACTTTAGCAGGGATGCTTCGTAGTCCAAGTTATTACAATCCAGTAGATCATATGTCAAATGCTTTGTCCAGACGAAATGTGGTCTTGCAGCTGATGGTTGAAAACAATAAACTAACCGCGTCACAGGCCAAAGCAATTTCTAAAACTGGTTTAACTTTGAAAAATACTTTCAAATACAAAGATGGATATCGTTACCCTTACTTCTTCGATGCAGTTGTTGATGAAGCTATCAGCAAGTATGGTTTGACGGAAGAAGACGTAATGAATAAGGGGCTAAAAATATACACCACGCTTAACCAGAACTATCAAAAGAGCTTGCAGAATACCTTTAATGAGAGTTGGCTATTCCCTGCAAGTGCGGCTGATGGTACGCAAGTCCAAGGTGCCAGTGTTGCCATGGATCCAAAAACCGGTGCGGTTCGCGGAATTGTAGGTGGCCGCGGAAAACACGTCTTTCGCGGTTATAACCGTGCAACGCAAATGAAACGGCAGCCCGGTTCAGCAATTAAGCCACTGGCGGTTTATGCGCCAGCTCTTCAAGAGGGTTATCACTACGATTCCATGCTATCGAACAAGCTGCAGAAATTTGGTAAAAACAATTATGAACCACATAATGTTGATAATGAGTATTCAGCTAAAATTCCAATGTATGAAGCCGTTGCGGAAAGTAAGAACGTGCCCGCTGTTTGGCTTTTGGATAAAATTGGCGTCAATAAAGGAGTTCAATCGGTTGAAAACTTTGGTATCAACGTTCCAAAGAGTGACCAGAATCTGGCCTTGGCTTTGGGTGGACTTTCTTCCGGTGTATCGCCTTTGCAGATGGCACGGGCATATTCTGCCTTTGCTAACAGTGGCAATTTGCCAAATAATTCTTACTTTATTACTAAGATTACTGATGCCAGCGGCAAAGTTTTGGCAGAAAATAATAATACCGGCAACCACCGCGTCGTTTCTGAGAACACTGCTAAAGAAATGACGACAATGCTCTTGGGCGTCTTCAAGAACGGAACAGCCCAGACAGCTCAACCAACTGGATATACGGTCGCTGGTAAAACTGGTTCAACTGAAGTTCCTAATTCATATGGTTTTGGTACAAAAGACCAGTGGATTGTTGGATATACGCCGGATGTCGTTTTAGCAACTTGGGTAGGTTTTGATAAAACAAATAAACAGCACTATATGCATGGTGTTTCAGAAACTGGAATTACCAAATTGTATAAAGCGGAGATGGAGGCAATGCTTCCGTACACGGCCAAAACCCAATTTAAGGTTCAAGCTCCGAGCCAAATCGTCAAGCAGAATGGTTCAACTTCAGATTGGACTTCCGGATTAGGCGATAAGATTCAAAAAGAAATCGGTTCGGCCGGAGAAAAGATTAATGAATGGTATAATAGTATAAAAGGCCTTTTCGGCAATTAAATTAGGAGGAAAAAACCTTTATGGTAAATGTATATGACTCAGCTAATCAATTAGCAGAAGACTTAAAGAAAACCCCAGAATATACTGCGTTAAAAGAAGCAGTTCAAAGCGTTAAGAATGATGAAAACAGTTCAAACTTATTCCAAAAAATGGATGACGTTCAAACTAAGATCATGGCAGCTCAACAAAGTGGCCAACCTTTGACTGATGATGTTAAAAATTTATACAAGGAACTCAATGACAAAGTTCAAAAGGATGCCAACATCGTTAAGCTTTTGACAGCAGAACAAGGACTTTACAAGTTAATTGATGATTTGCAAAAGACTTTTACCAGTCCAATTAATGATCTTTACTCAGATCTTAGAAAATAATTGAAGATGAAATTTATTCATTTTGCTGATGCGCATTTAGATAGTCCTTTTCGTGGGCTATCTTTTTTGCCATCTAAAGCTTTTAATCAAATATATCGTGCAAGCGATGAATCGCTAACTAAAATTGTAGATTTAGCTTTACAAGAACAGGTCGATCTAGTTTTAATCGCGGGAGATACTTTTGATAGTACTCATCCTAGTCCGCGCAGCCAGCTGTTTTTTGCAGAACAGATAAAAAGATTGACGGATGCCGAAATTCAAGTAGTCATGATTTTTGGCAATCATGATCACATGCCGGAAGCTGACTTGCTTGTGAACAGCAGTCCTTATTTCAAACTTCTTGGGCCAAACCAGCAAGTTGAAGCCAAAAATTTTGTTACAAAGAGCGGCTTCAATTACCGCGTTGTAGGCTTTTCTTATTTAAACAATCATATTGTCGAAGACAAATTACCAGAGTTTCCGGCTAAGGATGATCGCTATACCTTTGGCATCATGCACGCTCAAGAAAAAACGTCGACAAACAGTCAGAATGTTTATGCCCCATTCACCTTAGCAGAGATAAAAGATTTAAATTATGATTATTTTGCTTTGGGACACATTCACTTGCGACAAATAATTAGTCACGAGCCGTTAGCGGTTTTCCCAGGAAATATCCAGGGCAGACATATTAATGAATTAGGGGCTAAAGGCTGCTATTTGGGAAAAATTGATGAAGAGACCAAGCAAACTAAGCTTGAATTTCATCCCACCAGTCCAATTGTTTGGCAATCAGTTGATGTTCACTTAACTGAAGCAATTTCTAAAAATGGTCTGCGTGATCGATTGCAGTCAGCTTGTCAGCCGCAGCAGACGACTTATTACAGTATTCGGCTTCATGGGGCAGAGCTTCTCAATGATGAGGAGATCGATTTGGTTCAGGATAACAGTTTTTGGCCAAGTTTACCGCTTGATTCACAAATTGTAGATCTGCGTTTCGTCACTGAAGAAAAAATGCAATTGGGCGATAGCGATCAAGAATCTTTTGAACAAGCACAAAAAGAAATTTTCTCAGAAAAGGAATTCTTGCATGCAGCTTTGGACTGGGCTAAAAAGGATCCAGTGGCAGAAAAGGCGGCTAGTGATGATCAATTTAGACAAGAAGTTGAAGCACTAGCAAAGATAAAATTGTCACAGAAATTGAAAGGATTTGCCGATGAGACTGAAACAGATTAACATTATTAATTTTGGCCAGCTCTCTAATCTGACTTTTAATTTGCCAAGCGATGAAATAAACGTCTTTTTTGGTGAAAACGAAGCTGGCAAAAGTACAACTGTAGCTTTTATTAAACAGGTTATCTTCGGCTTTTACCTTCGTTCCAATTCATCGCCATTTTTTGAAGATTACAAGCCTCTGGCACACGTTTCGCCAATGGGAGGCAGTTTAATTTTCGAAGATGAACAGCAGCAAGAATATAAATTGGAGCGGCTATGGGCAAAAGGCGATAAGACCAAAAAAGGTATTTTGACCGTTACTCATAACGGTGAACAGGTACCTGAATCGCTTTTTTTCGACAAAATAAAGAATATCGATGGCAACTTTTATGCTGACAGTTTTATTTTTAATCAAGAAATGTTAGGTCAAGTTACCAGTTTGAGTCAGGCGGATTTGCTGGAACGCATCTATTATTTAGGAGCAGCTAATAGCAGCCAACTTTTGAATTTGCGAGATAGTTTTAATAAAGAGGCTGGTCAACTATTTAAGAAAACCGGGAAAAAGCCAGAGGTTAATCGGCTCCTGAGCCAAATAGACGATGAGCGTGCTTCCTTGAAAGATACGCGGTCCGAATTTACTGAGTATGAGAAATTGCGCCAGAAATTAAAAGAGCAAACTGAAGAGCTAAATGCTGAAGAGAAAAAGCTGAAAAAATTGCAGACTGACTTGCAGCATATGCAAGAAATTCAAACAGAGCTGGGCAGTTATATGCAATTGCAACAGTTGCAAGGGAAGGTCTCAAAGGTTCAATTTACCGCTGAAAATTATCGTCAGGCTCAGGAATTAACAGCTCAGATTAAGAATTTGCAGGCGTCTATTGCCAGTCTGAAACAGGAATTAATGCAGATTTCTGCAAATGATTCTTTTGATTTGGAAACTGCTAAAAAATTAGTCCAAAAGAAGACGGAAGTTTTACAATGGCAAAGTGAATACAAGACTTGCGTTCAAAAGGCAGAAGAAATTAAGACTACTGAAAAACAGCTGCTGCAGCTTAATCCTGAATTAGCAACGGTTTTAAAATTATCGGACCCACAAATTAGCCAATTACAAAAAGACTTCACAAGTTTGCCTCAAAAACCGACGGTGCCAAATATTTCTAATAATAGCAGCAACAAATTATGGCTAATTGCCGGCGCCGTGCTAATTATTCTGGGCTTAACGCAGGTTATGAGCAATGGCTTAATTGGCGCGATTGGCTTTATCTTAGGAATCATGACCTTTGTCTATGGCTTTTGGTCACAAAAACAAACTAGCAAGAAAATTGCTTTAACTGAACAGGTTTTTCAACAAAAAGAATCTGCCTTTAAAGAAGAATATGGCTTAAATCCTGAGAATTTAGATCTTAAGTCTTTGCTTACGAATCGTAACAATTATCTGTTAAAGGTTGAAGCTGAAAAAAACAACAACCAAAATTTGGCTGAAATTAAGGATCAAGTTGCAGTATTGCTTGATCAGCTTAAACAGCTGCTTAAGAAGCCTATTTCAGCAAATTTTGCTGATATTTTGACTGCACTGGATCAATTGCAGGAAAAGCTTGATCGCTATCAAAGTAAAAATGAACGCCATCATAGCTTGCAGATGCAGCTGACGCAGCAAACACAGAAACTGAATGATTTGAATTTAAAGCTAAAAGCGATTTTAGCCAAAGATAATGTCAACGAAATGTCTGAGTATGACGAACGTTATCAAGCTTCACTTAATCAAGTTAAATTGCAGACGCAGATTTCGACTTTGCAGGAAAAGCTGACTGCTCATTTGGATGAATTAAAGCAGGTTGATCGGAATAAGTTGGAAAGCAGGCTTTTGGCTATTCAAAAAGAAATTTCTGATCAGGAAAAAATAGTTGCAGAAAAGCAGCAAAAGGCTGCAGAAACAAAAGTGCAATTGTCCAATTTGGCCGATTCAACTGCTGTCTTTTCTGCAAAGCAAAACTTAGCAAATTCTGAAACTGACTTTTTAAACAGCAGCAAAGAATATTTAGCTAACCTGCTGGCTGCTAAATGGATTGATCGCAGTTTAGATATTGCTTCAAATGAACGTTTTCCTAAGATGCTCGTTAGTGCAAAAGAATATTTGAACTTGCTAACAGGTGGCCGCTATACCGATTTAACGCTGGACAAGAAGATAACCGTTACGCGTTTTGATGGCAAGAAGCGTGAGGTAAAATACTTGTCAAGAGCTACTGCAGAACAACTATACTTTGCATTGAAGCTAGCTTTTGTTGAGCAAATTAAAGATCAGATTAATTTGCCGATTTTAATCGATGATTCTTTTGTTAACTTTGATGATCGCAGAATTGGCTATATTGAAAAATTGCTCAAAAAGATTAGTGAAAATAATCAAGTGCTGATTTTTACGGCACAAGATAAGCTTGCTCAAAAATTATCTGCCAAGCTGTTAATTTTTAGAAAGGATAGAGCAGATGCTTAAAAGATTGCTAGATTATAACGATGGTGAGGAACTAGACTTAATCGTAATGATCAAAAATTCCCAACTTCGTCATACAAAAAAGGATAAGTTGTATTTAGCACTAGAATTTGGTGATGGCTCTGGTGAAATTTGTGGAAACTATTGGGATGCCGATCAACGAGACGCAGAAATGTTCGCTAGCGGTACCATTGTTGAATTAAACGGTAAAAGAGAAGAGTATCAAGGAAGACCACAAATTAAGATTTACTCTTTGAGAACCGTAGGCCCAGAAGAGGGATATGATCTAGAGCAATTCGTCAAATCAGCCCCAGAGAAAGTGGCTGACATGCGAGAAGAAATCAATCAGTATGTTTTTGCAATTCTAAATCCTACTTGGAATAGGATCGTCCGCTATTTGCTTAAAAAGTGGGACAAGCGCTTTTTTGAATTCCCTGCAGGCAAGAGCAACCATCATGCTGTTCGCGGCGGATTAGCTTTTCATACTTTGTCGATGCTGCGGGATGCCAAAAGCATTGCAGACAATTACCCGCAGGTTAATCGTTCGCTGCTCTATGCTGGCTGTATTCTTCATGATATGGGGAAAGTGCTTGAACTAAGTGGTCCAGCTGCTACGCAATATACTGCGGAAGGAAATTTGGTTGGACACTTGGTTTTAATTGATGAACAAATTATGTTGGCTGCGCAAGCACTTAAGTTGGATTTGGAGTCAGAGGATTTGCTCTTGCTTCGGCATATGGTACTTTCACACCATGGCAAGTTTGAGTATGGTTCGCCAAAACTGCCTCAGCTTCTTGAAGCAGAACTTCTTCATCGGATCGATGATCTTGATGCAGCTGTTTATGCGATTACTAATTCTTTGCAGCATACCAAGCCAGGCACATTTACTGAGCCGTTATTGAGTCAAGATGGTAAGAGATATTACCGGCCTAAAGATGATGCAGCTTTAGATAAAGCGCCACGTTTAGAATAAAAAGACGAAATAAAAAAAGCACTGGAAAAATCCAGTGCTTTTTCTGTTAGTCGACAACTTTATTAGTTGCTGCTTGAGCTTGAAGTAGTTGATACGTATGATGATAATACGTTCTTAAGGTCGTTGTCCTTGATAGAAACATTAGCTCTCTTCAAAACAGTGGCAATAACTTCTCTCATAGTAGTTTGGTCTTGAGCCATTGAAGCGTAAATTAAGTTATCAATTGTCTTCTTGTGTTCAGCAAAAGTACCTTTTGATGGGTGCTTGATCATCTTGATTACGTGGTAACCAAATTGTGACTTAACTGGAGTTGAAGTTACTTCACCAGTCTTAAGCTTGAAAGCAGCAGTCTTGAATGATGAATCTAAAGTAGTGTCAGTTGAGTCAAATGCAGGAAGTTTACCAGCTTTATTCTTAGTAGCAGTATCAAGTGAGTACTTCTTAGCTAAGCTTGCAAAGCTCTTGCCGGCCTTTAATTCCTTGATGATCTTTTGAGCAGTTGACTTCTTAGATACCAAAATGTGTTGAACAGTTACTTTAGGTTGGTAAGTCTTCCAAGCCTTCTTTTCTTGAGCCTTAGTTACTTTCTTGATGTCCTTTAAGGCAGCTTCAGAAAGCAAGTTGGTCTTCAAGTTTTGCTTAAAGCTTGAAGTGGTCATACCGTTTTGTTGCAAAACAGCACTGAATTGTGAGCCGTATTGCTTCTTGTAGTTGTTGTATTGCTTGTTAACTTCTGATGAAGATACCTTGCTGCCGTATTGTTCGTTCAATGCACGGTAGATAATCATGTTAGCCAAAGTTGATTGACCAGATTGTGATTTCTTCATTTCATCGTAGTATTGCTGTTGGGTAATTTTACCACCCTTATAGGAAACAACAGTACTGCTTGAACCGTTTGAACAAGCAGCCATTGACAATGCAACACCTAATGCAGCTACAACTGCAGCTGTTTTCTTAACGTAATTCTTCATAAAAATAAAATCTCCACATTCTTAGTAATATAAGTAACCGACCATTAATATAACATAAATTTCCCATCATTTATTTTAAAATGGCAAAATTCATAGAAAAATCAAACTTTCTTTAATCTTTCTTTGAATCCTTTTCCGAATCTTCAAATTTATTTTGGATTCTTTGGGTGGTGTTTTCCATCCGGCTGATGGTATTGGCGGTATGGTTTTGATAATCTTCAACATCAGTAGCGATCCCGTCGATTGCCTTTGCGGCAGCTGGTAAACTAGCATTTAATTCTTGACTAGCTTTTTTTGCTTTGGCAATGCTATGACTTAATGCAGTCGCGTCGGTCTTGAGAGCTGCCACGTTTTCTTTAAGTGGCTTGCCTAAGCGATCCCCGTTTTTATCTTTAAAAAGAGACAAAACCAAACCGGCTGAGACACCAAAAATCAGTCCTAAACCAAAATGTTTCATTTTTTCTCCTTAAAATTGTTCCTTAATTTTTTCAGCAATTTCGTTGTATTTAGCTTCATCATACTTGTCAGCGTTGTTGCGTGGCATCAATTTCAGACCGTCGCCTTCAAAGCGGGGAATAAAGTGAATGTGTGAGTGCATAACGACTTGGTTGGCAACCTTACCATTATTAGTAGTAATATTCATGGCTGTAACATTTGGAAAAGCCTTCTTGATTGCGTTTGCAATTTCAGGAATATATTGCAAATATTGTTGTGCATCTTCTTTAGTGTAGTCAAAGAGGTTGACAATGTGCTTTTTTGGCACCATCAAAGTATGACCAGGATTTACTTGAGAAAGATCAAGAAATGCCTTAACATCATCGTTTTCAAAAACGGTGTAGCTTGGCACTTCACCACGAATAATTTTACAGAATAAGCAATCTTCAACTAATTTTTCCATATTAAAACCTCGCGTTCTAATTTTAGTTTCTTATATTGTTCATGCTATCATATTAATGATACTAACAGTAAAGAAAGAACGAAAAAATGACATTAAAAATAGAACATTTAACAGGGGGCTATACTGGAGTTCCTGTTATTAAAGATATTAATTTAGAAATTAAACCAGGTGAGGCTTTAGGCTTAATTGGGTTAAACGGTGCCGGTAAATCAACGACTATTAAACATATTTTGGGTTTGTTGCGACCGCAAAAAGGCAGCATTGTCCTGAATGATATTAATTTAACCCAGCAGCCAACCAAGTTTAAGCGACAAGTTGCTTATATTCCTGAAACGCCGGTTTTGTACCCAGAATTAACGCTTAAGGAACATTTAGAATTAACTATGCTCAGTTATCACTTAGATGAAGAAAAGGCTTGGAAGAGAGCACATGAGCTTTTAAAGATGTTCAGACTTGATGACAAGCTTGACTGGCTGCCAATTCATTTTTCAAAAGGGATGCGACAAAAAGTAATGATCGTTTCTGCTTTTTTGGCAAATGCAAGCTTATTAGTGATCGATGAACCCTTCACTGGCCTTGATCCATTAGCTGTTGCCAACCTGATTGATTTAATTAAACAAGCGATCGCTGATGGCAAAATGGTATTAATGACGACGCACGTTTTAGCTGATGCGCAGCAAGCGATCTCAAATTATGCTGTGCTAAACAATGGTACGATTGAAGTAATTGGTTCTTTAACCGATATTCGTCAGCATTATGGTTTGAAGCCGGATGATCCATTTGACAAGCTTTACCAAACATTGAATCAGGTGGATCGTCATGAATAAAATTGCAAAACAAAGACTAAGCGAGAACCTTAAACAATCAGTGAAATATCTGACTTTGGTTTTCAACGATTTCTTCATTTTGGCATTGATTTTTCTCTTTGGGGCATTGATGTTTTGGTATGCCCAAAGTATGAAAACGATGCCGGCCAATCTTTGGTTTTATAAGCCGCTAGTTGGATTTATTATGTGGCTGCCATTATTGACTGGAAAATTGGTTACTTTAATTAAAAAAGCAGACATGCAGTTTTTGTTCACGCAAGATGAGCAGATGGATGACTACTTAAAACCAATGTTTCAGTACAGCTTGGTTCTGCCATATATTTTGATTATTTTGCTTGCCGGAATTTTATTTCCGTTTGCAACGATTAAAGCAGGGATAAACGGCTACAGCTATCTCGTGCTAGTTTTATCAATGTTATCAATTAAGGCAACTGAATTAGAAATTGCCAAAAGAAATTTATATTTTGGTCGCAGAATTAATGTTACAGTTCAAAATATTTCTGCTTTGATCTTGGCAGTTATTGCCACGTATTTACCAATATTAATATTGGCCGTAGTTGTGGTATTAAATATCTGTTTAACTCCTAATTTTCAACCTGTTTTCGGTAAAAAGATGAATGTTAAAACGGTTTTTGATTGGCGTTATGCTGTTGAAAGCGAAAAGGCTAGAAAAGACAGAGTCTATGCAATTTTTAGCATGTTTACCGATGTTGAAGAAAAACAGGTAACAATTCGAAGACGAAAGTATTTAGATTTTCTTCTGCCAAAATCACTTGCTAAAGAAAATCCCAACCGTTTTTTATACCGCAGATCATTGCTCAGAAATCCAGATTATTTGAATTTATTAGTAAGAATGACATTTTTTGCGATTTTAGTATCTTGGCTTGTGCAAGATTGGCGTTGGGCTCTGGGCTTGTCAGCCTTAGTAGTCTTTTTGACAGTTTACCAATTAATGCCACTGGCAACAGAATTTGATTCCAACATCATGTATCGCGTTTATCCGATTCAACGTCGGGGAAGAGGCAAGGACTTGATCAAAGCGATCAATACGGCATTATTATTGCAATGGCTTCTAATTTCAATCTTTTGGTTGATTGTTTTGCCAATTAATTTACATTTAGCTGAAGCAATTATTGTATTATTAGTCTTTGTTTTATTAGTGACAATTGTTTATTTGCCACAAAAAGTAAAGCATCTAGATCAAAGAAGATAGGGAAAATATGAGATTAAGAAATAAACCTTGGGCAATTAAGCTCGTTAACGAACATCCAGAAAGCGTTTTGCAAAATCCAGATCCAGAAAAGAAAATTGACTGGGCAGCTCGCTTTGGCAATGACCATCCAATTGAGATTGAAGTGGGGTCTGGCAAAGGTCACTTTATTACGACCCTTGCTGAAAAACATCCTGAGAAAAACTATGTTGCGTTAGAATTGCAAACAACAGCTGCGGGCATTATTTTGCGGACCAAGCTTGAAAAGGGTTTGGATAATCTGCAGATTTTGCGCGGGGATGCAGCAAATATTGATCTGTTTTTTGCAGAGAACACAACAGACGTGATTTACTTGAATTTCAGTGATCCATGGCCAAAGACGCGTCATGAAAAGCGGAGATTGACTTATAAGAGCTTTTTAGCAAAATATAAACAAGTGCTGAAAACCGATGGGCAAATTCAATTCAAGACAGATAATGCTGGGTTATTTGCATATTCTGTTCAAAGCATGAATAATTTTGGAATGCATTTTGATTTTGTTTCCGTTGATTTGCACCACGAGAAGCCCGAAATTTTAGAAAAGAACATTGAAACTGAATATGAGCATAAGTTTGCTGCCAAAGGCAATCCAATTTATTCATTATGGGCAAATTTCTTGTCAGAATAGATCTCTTTAAGTAAAATACTTATAAATAGTAAGTTGACTGATGAGGTATGAAAATGGAAGAAATTAAAGAATTAAATCAAACAAAATTAGATGAGATTACTAAATCTGGTAGAGTAGTTTTAGAATTTTCAGCAACTTGGTGCCCAGATTGTCGCTTCTTGGATCCATTTTTACCAGAAATTGAAGAAGATTTTTCAGATAGCAAATTTTACAAGATTGACCGCGATGGCTCAATTGATGTCGCAAAAAATTTAAATATTATGGGAATTCCTTCATTTGTTGTCTACCAAGATGGACAAGAAATTGGTAGACTAGTAAATAAGGACCGTAAAACAAAACAGCAAGTTGAAGATTTCTTGCGGTCACTTGACTAAATAGAGGAGATTTAATAAATGATCACTAGTATTAACAAAGAAGCTTATCCAAATACTTTGATCGTTATCTTGGGTCAAGACAACGGCAGAAGTGAATTTGAAGAAAAAGATGACGTAACCCGTGTTAAGGATAAAGACGGCAATGTTATCGGCTTTAACTTCTTCAATGTTGATAAGTTAATTGATTATGATAAGTTGCCAAACGGCAAGGTTGAATTAAATGACGATGAACTTGCAGCCTTGAACAAGAAGCTTGCTGAAGCTGGCTTTGATGAAAAATTAGCATATGGCAAACCAACTTTGGTTTATGGTTATGTTAAGACTTGTGAAAAGCACCCAGATTCAGACCACCTTCACGTAACAACAGTTGATGTCGGTGGTGAAGAATATCAAATCGTTTGTGGTGCGCCTAACATTGCACAAGGTCAAAAAGTTGTTGTTGCCCTTCCAGGTACTTTAATGCCAAATGGTGCACAAATTTGGCCAGGTGAACTTCGTGGCGTTGATTCATACGGTATGATTTGCTCAGCTAGAGAGCTTGGCTTGCCACATGCTCCACAAAAGCGTGGCATCATGGTTGTTCCAGACGATTTCCAAGTTGGTGCAGCATTTGAACCAACTAAATGCGATGAATTGATCGCTAGCGGTCAGATCACTTTATAGTTTTATAGCAAATAAGCATCAGATTTTTATCTGGTGCATTTTTTGTATCAATATTAGGAGAAAAACAAATGCCATGTACAACAATTTTAGCCGGTAAAAAGGCTACGGCAGATGGTTCAACCTTAGTCGCAAGAAATGAAGACTTTGGTCACGCTTTTAACCCGAAGCGTTTTATCGTTGTAACGCCAGATAAGCAGCCAAAAAACTATCAATCAGTAACAACTAAATGCAAGGTTGACTTGCCAGAAAATCCATTGCGTTATACTGCCATGCCAGAACTTGAAGAAACAATTAAGAAGACTGGCTGGTGGGGTGAAGCAGGAATCAACGCAGCTAACGTAGCGATGTCGGCAACTGAGACCAGTACCACCAATTCTCGCATTTTGGGAATTGACCCCATGAATAAAAAGGGCATTGGCGAGGAAGACTTTGTCACCATCGTCTTGCCTTATATTCATTCTGCTCGTGAAGGCGTGCAATTATTGGGTAAATATTTAGAAAAGTATGGTACTTATGAATCAAACGGTGTCGCCTTTTCTGATAGTGACGAGGTTTGGTATATGGAAACAATTGGCGGTCATCACTGGGCTGCCAAAAGAGTACCAGATGATTGTTATGTAGCTGCTCCGAACTGGTTTAATATTACTAGTTTTGATTTTAACAGCGACGATACAATGGCCTCAGCTGACTTGGAAGAAATGATCCAAAACTATCATCTTGACCTTGATCAAACTGGCAATCCTTATAACTTGCGGCATATTTTTGGCAGTCATGCCGATTCAGACTACGAATACAACATCCCTCGTCAGTGGTATATTCAAAAACTTTTCAATCCAAGTGAGGAAAAGAAGCCAAATGATCCTGAATTGCCATTTGCTAAAAAGCCAGAACACTTGCTGACGATTGAAGACTTTAAATATGCTTTGTCGTCACGGTATCAAAACACGGTTTATGATCCTTATGGCAAAGAAGGAACTGAGCAGGATCACCAAGCATTTCGGCCAATTGGTTTCCAACGCAATCAAGAATTATCAATTTTGCAAATCAGAAATGATGTTCCTAAAGATATTGCCGGAGTTCAATGGTTGGCTTTAGGGCCAAACGCTTTTAATGGCATCGCACCATACTACGTAAATATTCTCGATACTCCAGCCGTATACCGTGATACCAAAGAGCATTTCGATATTCATAATATGTACTGGCTAACTCATGCCATTGCCACCGTAGTTGATGAACATCCTTTCCGCTATCAGGCAGATATTGAAGCAATGAAGCAGGAGACGTTGGCTAATGGCCGTCATCTTTTGCTTGAAACTGACAACAAAGTTAAGAATTTGTCAGGAAAAGAATTGCAAAATGCTTTGCAAAAAGCAAATGAACAAATTGCTAAGCAAAGCTATGATACGGCAATGAAATGTTTTGGCTCTTGCATTGAAAATGGGGCACTTCAAATTAAATTGAATTATTAATTAATAAGATAGTCGTCAGATGACGACTATTTTTTTCTAAAAATGGTAAAATTAATAGCGAATATTTGAACAATTAATTTTGGAGAAGACAAAATATGTTAGATAAAGCAAAACAAATTTGGTTCATTGGTATTAAGGGTACAGGGATGGCATCCCTTGCCTTGGTTTTACATGATTTGGGCTATCAAGTTGCCGGCAGCGACATTGAAAAATATACTTTTACCCAAGTGCCACTTGAAAAGGCTGGCATTGAAGTAAAGAACTTTGACCCAAGCAATATCAAGAGCAATGATGAGCAAGTAATTGTTAAAGGCAATGCGTTTAAAGAAAACAACCCAGAAGTTAAAGCTTGTCTTGATAAAAATGTTAAGTGGCAATCTTACCCAGATACAGTTGAAGAAATTGTCCAAA
This sequence comes from Lactobacillus sp. UBA5813, assembly GCF_002417895.1. Classification (NCBI taxonomy): domain Bacteria; kingdom Bacillati; phylum Bacillota; class Bacilli; order Lactobacillales; family Lactobacillaceae; genus Lactobacillus; species Lactobacillus sp. UBA5813. The sequence continues at coordinate 111,866 of NZ_DICZ01000017.1, read as the reverse complement.
TGCATACGAGTATCGGTGTATCAGGTACTCACGGCAAGACTTCGACTACTAGTTTGTTGTCACATGTTTTAGGCGAAGTTGCTCCAACCTCATACTTAATTGGGGATGGTCGCGGCAAAGGCGTTGCTGATTCACGTTTCTTCGTTTATGAAGCTGACGAATACCGTCGTCACTTCTTGGCATATCATCCAGATTATCAAATTATGACCAATATCGACTTTGATCACCCTGATTACTTCAAGGATCAAGCCGATTACACCAGCGCTTTCCAATCAGCCGCTGATCAAACTAAAAAGGCTCTCTTTGTATGGGGCGATGATAAGCGTCTGCAAAGCTTAAAGACCTCGATTCCAAAATATACATATGGCTTCAGTGATAGTGATGATTTCCAAGCAGTTAATGTTGAAAAATCAACTACTGGTTCTAAATTTAACGTGCTTGCACATGGTGAAGATCTTGGAAAATTTGAAATTCACTTGTTTGGTGACCACAGCATTTTGAACTCAACTGCTGTAATTGCCGTTGCTTATACTGAAAAGGTACCAATGGAAGATATTAAGAAGGGCTTGTTGACCTTCAAGGGTGCCAAGAGAAGATTCAGTGAAAAGGACTTTAATGATATTGCCGTCATTGATGACTATGCTCACCACCCAACAGAAATGCGGGCAACTATCCAAGCTGCTCGTCAAAAGTTCCCAGACAAGAAGTTAGTTGTTGTCTTCCAACCACATACTTTCTCAAGAACTAAGAAATACCAAAAGGACTTTGAAGAAATCTTACGTGGTGTAGATAAGGCTTATGTAACCCCAATTTATGCTTCAGCTCGTGAAGCTAATGGTGATATTTCAAGTGAAGACTTGGTTAAGAATATCCCAGGTTCAGAAGTTATTGACTTAGACAATATTGCTGACTTAACTAAGAATAGAAATTCAGTGATTGTCTTCATGGGTGCTGGTGATATTCCTAAATATGAAGATGCATTTGAAAAATTGCTTTAATTGAAAGATAATATCAAACGGACTGCTCTTTTAAATAAAGAGCAGTTTTTTGATAATGGAATCATAAGCAAGATATGAAAAATATAGGTGAATTTGGCAAGAATTGTCCTTACATTGCTAGTCTTTTTAAAAGTGTAATTATAAAATAAAGAAAATTATTTTTTAAGATATGGTCCTACTTAGATGAGCAGTATATTATAATATTGTTTATAAAAGTAGGGCTTTTTGTATATTTTAGTAATCAATAGCAAATTAGATTTGAGGAAAATATAAATGTTGTTTAATCAATTACAAAATGAAACTAATTTGACTAATTCAGAGAAAGAAATTGCGGAAAATGGTAACACCACGCTTGAAACAAGAGCAAAACTAGCAGCTAAGGTGTTTAGAGCAACTGCCGCTTATGACGCCATTATTGCAAATTACCTAACCAAGCAAGTTGGCCTTGAAGATCCTGAAAAGTTGACTTTGACTTATGATCTGAAAGAAAAGATGCGCTACGGTGAAAACTCCCACCAAAAAGCATGGCTTTACGAAGATGCAATTCCAAAGAGCTTTTCAATTTTGCAAGCACATCAATTGCATGGCAAGAAGCTTTCTTACAACAACATCAAGGATGATGATGAAGCACTCCGCTGCATTCGTGAATTCCAAGATGAACCAACTGTTGTTGCAATGAAGCACATGAACCCATGTGGCATCGGCCGCGGTGACTGTCTTGAAGAAGCTTGGGACCGTGCATATGAAGCCGATTCAGTTTCAATTTTTGGTGGGGTGATCGCTTTAAAAAGAAAAGTTGATTTGGCTACTGCCGAAAAGATGCACAAGATTTTCTTAGAAATCATTATTGCACCAGGCTTTGACGACGATGCACTTGCAGTTTTGGAAAAGAAAAAGAATGTCAGATTGCTTGAATTAGACTTCGATAAGGAAAATGAGCCGACTCGCCCAGAAGTAGTATCCGTTATGGGTGGTATTTTGCAGCAAGAACAAGATACTTTAGTTGAAAATACTGACGACTGGAAGGTTGTAACTAAGGCTCAACCTACTGAAGCACAACTTAAGACCATGATGTTTGCCTTGAAAGCAGTAAAACATACTAAATCTAATGCGATTGTGGTTGCTAACGATGAAAGAACTCTTGGCGTAGGTGCTGGTCAACCTAACAGAATCGATTCCGCTAAGATTGCGATTAAACATGCTGGGGATGCCATTGATGACCGCGCAGTCCTTGCATCAGATGCCTTCTTCCCATTCAATGATTGTGTGGAATATGCGGCAAAGCATGGCATCAAGGCGATCGTTCAACCAGGTGGTTCTATCCGTGATAAAGACTCAATTGAAATGGCCGATAAATACGGCGTCGCAATGGTATTTACAGGTTACCGTCACTTTAGACACTAATTGGTGAGAACTATGAAAGATGATTTAGTTTTATTGGTTGTTGGTTCGGGTGGACGCGAGTTTGCCGTGGCGAAAAAGCTGAAGGAGAGCCCACATATTAAGACTGTGTATTGTGCACCGGGCAATGTGGGGATGCAGACGATCGGTGTTAAAACCGTGCCAATTGAAGAAACTGATCTTGATGGTCTGCTGGATTTTGCCAAAAGTAAGCATGTTGATTGGACTTTTGTTGGACCAGAAAATGTCCTTTGTGCTGGCATTACCGATAAATTTGAAAAGGTAGGACAAAAGATTTTTGGTCCTAACCAAAGAGCAGCCCAACTAGAAGGCTCAAAGGATTACGCTCTGCGCTTTATGAACAAATATGATGTTCCAACTGCTCGCCATGAAACTTTCACCAGCGCTGAAACCTGTATTGCCGGGTTAAAGGATTTTGCATATGCGGTGGTGATCAAGGAAGATGGTTTGGCTGGTGGTAAAGGCGTAACCGTTGCTCAAAATGAGGCTGTTGCTCAAGAAACGATTAAGGAAATGTTTGCTGGTGGTCAAACTGCTGTGGTCCTTGAAGAATGTCTAGTTGGTCCCGAATATTCAATGTTTGTGGTTGTTTCTGAAGATCAGTTCACCATTTTGCCAATGGCGCAAGATCATAAGCGAGTTGGCGATGGCGACAAGGGTCCAAACACTGGTGGCATGGGATCATATTCTCCTTTGCCACAGCTGAAAAAAGAGGATCGTCAAAGAATGATCGACGAGATCGTGAAGCCAACGATGAATGGATTGGTTCAAGGAAACTATCATTATTGCGGTGTTTTATACATCGGTTTGATGATGACAGAAAATGGTCCAAGGGTCATTGAATATAACGTCCGCTTGGGCGATCCGGAAACTCAAGTTGTTTTGCCTCGGATTAAAAACGACTTTGCGGAAGTGATTGACGCAGCGGTAAATCATGAAAAGCTGCCTGAAATTGAAGAAAATGATCGTTCAGTGTTAGGCGTAGTTGTCTGCAGCAAAGGCTATCCAACGCATCCGGCACCTAATGTGAAGATCGGCAAGTTGCCTCACGGCACTAATACTTATATCGATTATGCCAACGTGAAAGGTAATTTGGATAATCTGATAGGTGATGGTGGCCGCCTGTTCATGGTAATTTCGGAAGCCGACAATTTGGTTCAGGCGCAGGATAATGTGTATTCTTATTTGAGTAAGCTTGATCTGCCAGATTGCTTCTACCGCCATGATATTGGCAATCGTGCTTTGAGAGATTAGATGTGTGAAGAAAGTCCCGTTTGGGGCTTTTTTGTTGTGAGTGAGATTTAGAATTGATTGATAAAAAATACGCTGGTATAATTAATAATATATAAAATATAAAGTGAATAAATTTTAGCTTTTAATTAATTCAAAATGGCTTTATGACGGGATTTTTTAAGTGTTTTCTCCACGTATGTGGAGGTGATCCCAAGTAAAATTCATCATCTCGGGGGTCCTTTGAGGTTTTCTCCACGTATGTGGAGGTGATCCTGATGCTTTCTCGACGGTTTAATCGATCGATACGTTTTCTCCACGTATGTGGAGGTGATCCTAGTCATTACCAACAGCTACAAAGGGCTGCACGGTTTTCTCCACGTATGTGGAGGTGATCCTAAAGGGCTTGCCTTAATTGGTGAGCCTTTTTGGTTTTCTCCACGTATGTGGAGGTGATCCCCATTAGGATAATCGCTATTTTTGCCATTTTTAGTTTTCTCCACGTATGTGGAGGTGATCCTAACTAAGGGGGCATCCCTTTTTTATTTAATATGTTTTCTCCACGTATGTGGAGGTGATCCCAAGTTGGTGGGAATCCGTTGCAACAATATTTCGTTTTCTCCACGTATGTGGAGGTGATCCTGGCTCAGTAAAATCAGCTACTAAATTAATTTTGTTTTCTCCACGTATGTGGAGGTGATCCTACTTACATTATTAATACAGATGACTATACCGCGTTTTCTCCACGTATGTGGAGGTGATCCTACATTATTAAACCTAACAAGTTGGTGGGAGTCTGTTTTCTCCACGTATGTGGAGGTGATCCTGAGGATATGGTTGAAAAGGCTGACCTCAGTTAGTTTTCTCCACGTATGTGGAGGTGATCCTATGCTAAACACTGAAAGTATGACAAAATTAGAGTTTTCTCCACGTATGTGGAGGTGATCCCAGCGTGTCGATGCCTGCCACCGGCGTTGATACGTTTTCTCCACGTATGTGGAGGTGATCCTGAAGGAGAGTATTACGATGGATCAAAAATTTTGTTTTCTCCACGTATGTGGAGGTGATCCTATTATTAGATTGATTATTTTGCTATTTATTGCGTTTTCTCCACGTATGTGGAGGTGATCCTCGCAGGTATTAACTACAAGATCGGTCACGGAGGTTTTCTCCACGTATGTGGAGGTGATCCTAGGCAGTTAACATTTTCTACATAAATATCACAGTTTTCTCCACGTATGTGGAGGTGATCCCATTAAAAAAGCTACCTTTTATGGCTTCAATCGGTTTTCTCCACGTATGTGGAGGTGATCCTAGCATAGCCGGCAATTTGAAGCCAATCATTAGGTTTTCTCCACGTATGTGGAGGTGATCCTGACTATTATTCATTCAACATTGTAGATATAAGGTTTTCTCCACGTATGTGGAGGTGATCCTATCGTTGTCAGTTACCGTGCATCTGAAATCTAGTTTTCTCCACGTATGTGGAGGTGATCCTCAGCTACTTTGCAATAATCAAAGATTTTTCCGGTTTTCTCCACGTATGTGGAGGTGATTTTTTATAACCTTCCTTGTTAAATAATTACTTAGTGTTTTCTCCACGTATGTGGAGGTGATCCTGGACTATTTAATTAACCTATTAAGTAAATATAGTTTTCTCCACGTATGTGGAGGTGATCCTAGTCAATAACGTCGTCCAAATCTAGCTTTCTAGTTTTCTCCACGTATGTGGAGGTGATCCTAATTACATTGTTAAAGGTGACGTTATCCAACTGTTTTCTCCACGTATGTGGAGGTGATCCTACTTTGTAAATTAATATCTCTATTAAGTCCAGGTTTTCTCCACGTATGTGGAGGTGATCCTGTCGATGATGCTACAGTGCAATACATCAAGCAGTTTTCTCCACGTATGTGGAGGTGATCCCAAGATACTCTCCGTCTGTTTGAATCTTGATATGTTTTCTCCACGTATGTGGAGGTGATCCTGCTTGAAACTACCGTCAAAATCCTCGGGAAGAGTTTTCTCCACGTATGTGGAGGTGATCCCGATGCAATTAATGCAGTCCTAGACAGCTACAGGTTTTCTCCACGTATGTGGAGGTGATCCCAGTATCGTCTACACAATTTTGAAAATCAATTAGTTTTCTCCACGTATGTGGAGGTGATCCTGAGTGTTACACCCAAAAGAGCATGTTGTGGGTGGTTTTCTCCACGTAAGTGGAGGTTAATTTATATTTCATCGAATAAATATTATATGTTGATATTTTTATATTAGACATAAAAGCGCTTTCTTTATAAAATGTATAAAGATCGATCTAATAAAAGGATAAGTTGAAAGAGGTGGTATAAATAGTAGAGAAAGTTACTAAATTATCAAATGATGTTCTGTCACTTTGGGGTAAGAAAAGTAATGATGATGGTCAAGAATTATGGCTGCCATTAGTTACACACTTGATTGACACCAGACATGTAATAAACTTTCTTTTTAATAATTGGCTAAGCAATGGTCAAAGACAAATTCTGTATGAAACTCTGTCGGAAGAAGAGACGTTACGTTTAGTAAGATTTTTGGGTCAATTCCATGATATTGCTAAAGCTATACCAGCCTTTCAAAGAGAAAAATCCTTTAATAGAAATGAGGATTTGGATAATGAAATCTTAGAAAAGCTCTTAAGAAATGGTTTTGAACAAATCGATGAAGCCAATTTACCATCCCCACATGCTAGCCACCATACCATTGCTGGAGAAGCACTTTTAGAAAGTAAAGGTCTCAATGAATCTGTAGGTGCAATTATCGGTGGTCACCATGGTAAGCCACAGTCTAAATTCTTTACACCAGATGATCAATTAGACGTTTACCCGGAAAACTTTTATCAGGATATTAATAATCTTGAAATAGAAGATCACTGGAAGAAAGTTCAAGATGAACTAATTCAGTTTGGATTGGAAGAAGTAGGTTATAAAAGTCTGTCAGAAGTTCCTAAAGTTACACAGCCACAAGCTATTCTTCTTGAAGGACTCTTGATAATGGCAGATTGGCTTGCGTCATGCCAGAGCCTGAATGGTCAACCTATGTTTTCTTTGATTCCTTTGGATAAAGGATTTTATGATATTGACGAACAATCAAGATTTCAAAATGCAATTTTGACTTGGAAAGCTACTGATAAATGGGTTGCAGAGAATGTTAATGACATAACTGCCTACTATAAAAAGTATTGGGGCTTTACACCTAGACCTGTGCAACTGAAAATGTCTACAGAAATAGGAAAGATTATTGATCCAGGAATAATAATTGTTGAAGCGCAAACTGGAATTGGTAAATCTGAAATCAGTATGTTGGCGGCACAACAAACTGCTAACACAGCGGGGGAAAATGGATTATTTTTCGGTTTGCCCACTCAGGCTACATCTAATGCGATGTTTGATCGAGTAGATTCATGGTTAGGTGTTGTAGCTAAAAAACAAAAATCAAAACTAGACCTAATGTTGATGCACGCTAAGGCTCAATTTAACCATACTTATCGTAATTTGCCTGAAGCTGAATCAATTTGTGATTCGGATGCTGGCGATGTAACAGTTAACTCATGGTTCTCTGGTAAAAAGTCAATTTTAGCTGATTTCACGGTAGGAACGATTGACCAATTACTCTTAATGTCACTAAAGCAAAAACACTTATTTCTAAAGCATTTAGGTTTTAGTGGGAAAGTCGTGATTATTGATGAAGTTCATGCATATGACACATATATGTCTTCCTACCTAAGTAAATCACTTGAATGGCTTGGAGCTTATCACGTGCCAGTAATTGCATTATCTGCCACTTTGCCAAAAGAAAAACGAAAAGAACTAATTGAAAGTTACGCAAGAGGTAAATATGGTAAAGATTTTTGCTTAAAATCAGAAAATGATTGGCAGAATAACGAAGCGTATCCACTGTTAACATATCTTGATGGACCAAGATTAGTTCAATTTGATAAATTTGAAAAAGCAAAAAAAGATAAAAAAGTCGATATTGTTCGCTTTAATGCGGACGATCAAACCACAGTTAATAAAATTGTGTCTGAGATTAAAGATGGTGGAATAGCTGGTGTTGTTGTCAATACTGTTAAACGAGCACAAGCTCTTAAAAAGCTAATTCCTGATGATATTCCGTCAATGATTTTGCATTCATCTTTTCTGGCAGAAGACAGAGCTAAATTGGAAACCGAATTAGAAAGGAAAGTCGGCAAAGGAGCTAAAAGACCAGAAAAAATGATTGTAATTGGTACGCAGGTTTTGGAACAATCATTAGATATAGATTTTGATGTTCTTTTTACTGATATTGCGCCAATAGATTTAATTTTCCAAAGAATAGGTCGTCTGCATCGTCATGATATTTCACGCCCCCGAGCTTTAACTCAATCCAAAGTTTATGTTATGGGAATTAATGGACCAGATGATTATGGTGAAGGCAATGAGTCTATTTATGAAAAATATATCTTAAAACTAACAGATCATTACTTACCAAATATAATTTCCATTCCTACTGATATCTCAAAATTAGTGCAAAGAGTTTACGACGAGGTTTCCAAAAATTTAATGAAATATTCTTTAACGGGAACTTCTCGTAGGAGACGTTCACGTGTCAGTTCAGCATCATTAGATTCAAAACCAGATCTTAAAAAAATTATTAAACATACTCAAAATGAAAAGATTAAGGCTTCTACTTTTCAAATTGATGAACCTGCTTTTAATAAAACTATTCATGGCTGGTTAGATAGTAGTGGAAAAGAATTGACGGAAAATGAAATTACAGCGTCTGTAAGAGATATAAAGGAAACTATTGAAGTTGTTTTGCTTAAAAAGGTAAAAAATGACTATTGTTTGATTAATGGTCAGAGGTTAAATAGTGAAACTGTAACTAGTGAGATTATTGCTCAACAATTAATCAGATTACCATCAGCAATCACCCCTAATATTAATGACACAATTAGTTTCCTAGAGCAGAATACAATACGTTCATTTCCTAATTGGCAAAAAGATAAGTGGTTAAAACAAAGTATTGCGCTAGTTTTAGATGAAAATAATGAAGCTGAATTAAATCAATATCATTTAAAGTATTCATCTAAAATGGGATTAAGTTATGAGAAGGTGATGGAAAATGGTTGAACAACATTTTAATTTGATTACTCAACCGTGGATTAAAGTAATAAATAAGAAGAATAAAGAACAAGAAGTATCTTTAGAAGAATTATTTAAAAACATAGCTAATTATCGTCAATTAGCCGGTGAAATGAAAACACAAGATTTAGCGATTATGCGTTTCTTACTAGCAATCTTGACATCGGTATATTCACGATGTGATTTTGATGGAAATTTTTATGATGGGTTAGAAGTAGACAGCAATACTTTTGAAGTGTTAGGTGTAATTCAAAATCCAAGAGAAGCTGAATTAAAAACTTGGAAGACTTTGTATCAAAAGGGACATTTTTCTCCAGTAGTAATTGATTATTTAAAGGCTTATTCAAATGAATTTGATTTATTTGACGAAGAAACACCATTTTATCAAGTTACTCGAGAAGAATATGACAAACTGGTTCCAGCAACTAAAGCAGTTAGCAAGGGAAAAGGTACTGTAGCTGTTAAACAAATGAGGCGCACAGTTTCAGAAAGTAATAATAGTAGAGCAATATTTTCTCCAATTTCTTCTGAAGAAATGGATCATGTCAGCTTAGGCGAATTAGTGAGATGGTTAATTACATACCAAAACTTCACAGGTGTAACGGATAAAACTAAAATCAATTCAAAAGAAAAGTTTTCGGCTTCCAAAGGCTGGCTGTACAGTATTAATCCAGTTTTCGCACAAGGCAAAGACTTGTTCGATACCTTAATGTTAAATTCGATTTTAGGTGATGAAAATCAATACGTAGATCAAATTCCGGTATGGGAATTTGACAGAGATACATATATTGAAGATCGGTTAAATGGTACTATTCCTAATAATCGTGCTGAAATATACACAAATTGGTCGAGAGTTCTTCATATTGAATGGAAAGATAATCAACCTGTGATCTTTACGGCAGCTTTACCAGGTTTTGAATTAAGTGGTAATAATATCGAGAATATTGAGCCAATGACCACTTGGAAATTTGATAAGAAGACTAATACTTATCGTCCTGAATCACAATATTTAGGTTCACTAAATAAAGCAATGTGGAGAAATTTTGGACATTACATTAAGATGGAATCTCAAATAAAAAGTGATCAAAAGATTCCTGGTATTGTAACGTGGCTACAATTTTTGAAGAAAGAAAAAATCCTATCTAAGGATCGCTACATCAGTTTGATTAGTGTAGCGATGGTAAGCGATGGAAATCCAACTTCACAATCTCCGGCAGCAGAGTTTATTGATGGAATAAGAATAAATGCCGCGGTTTTGTTTGATGATGATAAAACCAGAGCTTGGCCTGTTCGTATTGAAGATATGGTAGATTTAACTCAAAAAGTGGGTAGTTATTACTACAGATTCGCTCAAAATGTAGCAACTTTTAGAAATCTGTCAAGTAAAAATGAATTTACCAATGAGCAAAGCGCAATCTTTTATGAAAGACTGAATCGTCCATTTTTAGATTGGCTTGCAAGTTTGGATATAAAACAGTTGCAAACTGAAAAGCTAAATGAGTGGAAAAATGAAGTAAGTTCGATTGCTAGAGATGTAGCTAATGGATTATTACAAGATTCATCTCCTCACGATTTTCAACTCAAAAAAATACAAGTAGGTAAAAATAATGAAGATAAAGAGAATATTTTTACTTATTATCAACGTTTTATTTTGCAAACCAAACATATATTGGCAAGTTAGTTAAAAAGGAAGGTGATTTGAGAATGGTAAAAGGTGATTGGAAAATAGCCAGGATAACCAACAATATTATAGAAACCAAACTTTATGATAATGGAAATTTTAATAGAGGAGCTTTGGCTAGCCTGAGAGGTTCCAACTCTTTATTGAGCAAGAAAGCAACAGCTGTAATGCCAATAATGCTTTCAGAACTTCCAAAAAATGATTTGAGTATTGACGGAACTCCAACGTATGCTGAAAATGCAGTTTTTACGGCACTTCGCTGTTATGCAATTTACCAACAAGGAAATAATCATTATGTTAATGAATCCTCAGATTCAAGTAAAAGTATTTTTGAAGCACTAGCTCAACTAAGTCAAAGCGACGAACTGCGGGATGCATTAGATAGACGAATGAGTTTTTTACTTGGAAGTACAAACTTTAGCAGTGTTTCGAATTCAATTATCCATTTGCTTCAAATTTTAAAGAGCCATGATCGTAATCAGACTTTAAACTTTGCAGCGTTAGCTCGAGATCTGTATGATTTTCAGTTTAGTTTTGAAAATGCACGGAAAGTTTGCTTAAGATGGGGCAGACAATACTACTGGCATGACAATAGAAATGAACAAAATAAAAAAGGAGATAAATAATGAGCAATTTATATTTAGACGTCAATGTATTACAAAGCGTACCTTCTTCAAATATTAATCGTGATGATACTGGTGCACCTAAAACTGCAATTTATGGTGGTGTTACACGGTCAAGAGTTTCTTCACAAAGCTGGAAGCGTGCAGTAAGAATTGCATTTAAAGAGGAGACGGATAATGCTGATTGGCTTAAAGGCTATAGAACTCTTGATGCACCAAAAATGATAGCTAAAAAAATGATGGATTTAGATTCTGATTTAGGCTTAGAAGATGCAACAAAAAGGGCATTGGAAATTTTTAAGGATGCAAAGATTAAGACCGATAAGGATAATCAGACTAAAGCTTTACTATTAATTAGCAAAGGACAAATTGACAAGTTAGCAAAGTATGCCCTTGATAATGAGAAAATGGATGTTAAAGAAGTAAAAAAGGCTTTGTCTGGTGACAACTCATTGGATTTGGCATTATTTGGTCGAATGGTAGCAGATGATCCATCCTTAAATGTTGATGCTTCTTGCCAAGTAGCACATGCTGTTTCTACTCATGAAATTGTCCCTGAGTATGACTACTTTACTGCTGTTGATGATCAAAAACCTGAAGATACTGCAGGTTCAGCAATGCTCGGTACAATTGAATACAATTCTTCTACTTTATATAGATACGCTAATGTAAATGTAAAAGAGTTAATTAAAAACTTGGGCAATAAAAATTTGGCAGTTAAGGGAATCGAGTTGTTTATTAAAGACTTTTTGATGACAATGCCTACAGGAAAAGAAAGCACTTTTGCCAATAAGACGGTCCCACAATATGCAATGATTACTTTACGTAAAGATACACCTGTAAATCTAGTTTCCGCTTTTGAAGAACCGGTAAGATCTCGAGATGGTTATGTGCAGAAATCAATTGATAGATTAGAGAAAGAATATAGCGATACGCAAAAATTTGTTGAAAGACCACTTGCAACATTTATCTTAACTAATAAGGATTCTGGACTAGAAGATAAAGTGGATAATATTTCAGATTTAATTAATCAAGTTTCCGAAACTGTTAGTGCAAAGGTAGACGATGAATAATGAAAACTCTAGTTATCAGATTAACTGCACCTTTACAGTCATATGGTAATGAAGCAACTTTTAATAGAAGAACAAGTAATTATTATCCATCTAAGAGTGCAGTTATTGGTATGATTGCGGCAGCTTTGGGTTATCGTAGAGATGACAGCAGAATAAATGATCTGAATAATTTGAAATTAGCTGTCAGGATAGATCAGCCAGGTAAATTTATGACAGATTTTCAGGTTGTAGAGTATCAAAAAACCTCATCATCTAAGACTAAAAAAGTTACATATAGATCATATCTGCAAGATGCTGTATTCACTGTAGCAATAGGTTCAGATGATGAAAAAATTGCTCGTATAAAAACTGCATTAGAGCATCCTAAGTTTCAACTGTTTTTGGGTAGAAGATCTAATCCACCTGCAGGACCATTAATAATGAAAGCGTATGATGATGATCCAATGACAGTTTTAAAACAGCTTCCTTGGAAAGCTCAAAAATGGTATCAGAAGAGGTTGAAATCTAATCCATACTATTTTGCAGAAATTATTGCTGATGCAGATTTAGTTCCTGATCAACCTAATTTTTTAGTGAAAGACAAAGTAACCAGTTTTGATCAAAAAAATCGTAGCCATGGGTATCGTGCGATTGTTAGAGAACGTCAGAAGATATTAAATCCTTACGCTGATAGCACTGAACATGATGCATTTAAAGTGGTAAAGGAGGAAAGCTGATGTATTTATCAAGAGTTGAAATTGATGATAGTAATCGCCGTAAGCATAAGGATTTGACAAATCTAGCTGCATATCATGGCTGGGTTGAAGAAAGCTTTCCTGATGAGGAAAAATCACAATTTAGACACTTATGGCGGATAGATCAATTAAGAAATAGAAGATATTTGTTATTGGTAAGTCCTAAAAAGCCGTTAGTAAAGAATCTAGAAAAATATGGTGTACCTGGTTCTGCGCAAATTATTAATTATGATCACTATGTTAATTCTTTAAAAGAAGGTCAAATTATGCGCTTTCGTTTAACTGCTAATCCGGTGGTGAGACATGGCGGTAAAGTGATTAAAGCAGTAATGCCTGAAGATAAGAAAAATGGCGAGAATATGAGAGATCGTTTGAAAGATTGGCTATTTAATCGGATGACAACAAATGGTTTTGAAATTATAAAAAATAATCTTGGTATGTACAACATAGATATAGTTTCTCAAAAAGAAGCGGCTTTATATCACAAGGGCTGTAAACCCATAAATTTAAAGCAGGTTACCTATGAGGGTATTCTTAAGATCACTAATTTAGATAAATTTAAAGAAGCACTTAAGCAAGGAATTGGTAGAGAGAAAGCGTACGGCATGGGGCTAATAACCGTCATACCGATAAATTAAAATGAAAAAAGGCATGGGTGCAAAAAAGCCTGAATTAACTGAACTTGCTAGGGTAGAAGATAGGATAACCTTTCTGTATATTGAACATGCTGATTTAAATAAACAAGATAGCGCAGTAACTGTGACTGATAGTAAGGGTACGGTTTTTGTCCCGGCAGCTTTAATTAGTGTTTTAATGTTAGGTCCAGGAGTAAATGTTACTCATCGTGCTATGGAATTAATAGGTGATTCAGCAATGTCAGTTGTTTGGGTAGGGGAGTGTGGAGTCCGTCAGTATGCGCATGGACGTGCTCTTAATCACTCTTCCCGCTTTATTGAATCGCAAGCTAAATTAGTTTCTAATACCAGATCCCGGCTCTCCGTGGTGCGTAAGATGTATGAGATGCGTTTCCCTGATGAAAATTTTTCCAATTTAACCATGGAACAACTTCGTGGCAAAGAAGGGGCAAGAATTCGTAAAGTTTATCGAGATGAATCTAAACGAACGGGTGTAGCTTGGAAAAAGCGGCAATATAGAGTTGATGATTTTAATTCTGCTACACCTATTAATAAGGCTTTAACCGAAGCACATCAAGCGCTATATGGACTTTGTTATAGCGTAATCGTAGCCTTAGGAGCTTCTCCAGCACTTGGCTTTATCCATACAGGTCATGATTTATCTTTTGTATATGATTTTGCCGATTTGTATAAAGCCAAATATTCAATCCCTATAGCTTTTGATATGGTTGCTAAATATGGAGATGATGATATCGCAGATAGAACAAGAAGAGCTATGAGGGATGCATTTCATCAAGGAAAATTGATTAAGCAAATGGTAAAAGATTTGAAAGATCTGTTAAGAATTGCTGATGATTATGACAGCATTCATGTGGTTATGGGACTTTGGGATGATAGAGAAGGACTTCAAAAATATGGAGTTCAATATCGTGAATTTGATGGTAAATAATGATAGTAATTACTTTAAGTAAAGTTCCAGCGTCTTTAAGAGGAGATTTAACTAAGTGGTGTCAAAAGGTTCAAACTGGCGTTTACGTAGGAAATTTCAACTCTAAAATTCGTGATTTGTTATGGGATAAAATTGTAAAAAATTGTGGTTCCGGTGAGGCAACATTAATTTATAGTACAAATAATGAACTAGGTTATGATTTTAGGACAACAGGATCGGACATAGAAGTCATTGATTGTGATGGTATTCCTTTAGTTAAAGCTGTAACAGATAATCGGATATCAGAAAAATACGGTTTTAGTAAAGCTGCAAAAATTCATAAAGCTAAGATAATGAAAAAGAAACTTTCTGATGCGAAGACTCCTAAGATGATAGTTTCACTTGATTTAGAAACTACGGGTCTTGATGTTAATAAAGATAAAATTATTTCTATTGGAGCCGTGAAAGAAAGTATTGATGGAAAACGTGAAAATTTTGGTCGATTGATAAAATGTAAATCTAAGATACCTAAGAAAGTCGCAGCTTTAACTGGTATAAGTGATAATGTACTTGTTAGAAATGGTACTGAAGTTTCCGTAGCTTTGAGAGAATTGAAGGATTTTATCGGTAACTCATTGATAATTGGATATAATATTTCATTTGATATTGATTTTTTGAATCATGCGTTAGATGAGATTGGTGAAGATCATATTTCTAATTCGGTTAAAGATATAATGCCTGTTGCTAAGAAAGCAAATATGTTTTTGAATGATTACAGACTTGAGACAGTTTTAAATTATTTTAAGATCGAAAATGAACATCCGCATAACGCTTTAAGTGATGCTATTGCGACTTTAGATTTAGCTAAAAAATTGATATAGTTTAGTTTTGAGGAAATTATATTTATTGATTACTAAATAAAAGTGATAAAAAACGATGTGTTTATAATTAATAAATAGCGCTATATCAAGGATTTTTTAGTTTTCTCCACGTATGTGGAGGTAATCCTAAATCGGGCTGCCTTTGAAGAAAAGAAAAGACGTTTTCTCCACGTATGTGGAGGTAATCCCAATGCTTTCGATCACTTCCTCTAAATTCGAGCAGTTTTCTCCACGTATGTGGAGGTAATCCTGTTCTTTTTTTATTATTGTGGTGCTAGGGGAAGTTTTCTCCACGTATGTGGAGGTAATCCCAAATGTATCTCTTCTTAGAAATATTCAAATGCGTTTTCTCCACGTATGTGGAGGTGATTTCTTGTAGACAATTGAGTCTGTGCCGTAATCAGCGTTTTCTCCACGTATGTGGAGGTGATCCTAATGCTTTAAATCAAATATCCCGCGTTAATAGGTTTTCTCCACGTAAGTGGAGGTGATCCTGTATCTGCTATTTTCAATACTCTCAAACTGTGGTTTTCTCCACGTAAGTGGAGGTACATTGATACAGTGAAAGAAGGATTCACCAAAAGCTCCAATTGGAGCTTTTTTCTTTTCCCTCAAACAACATGCTGAAATACTACTGCCGAAACTGGTAAAATAGATAAGTAAGTATAGAGAACAATTTTTATAAAAGGAGAATAAAATGGCAGATAAAAAATTACTTCTAATCGATGGTAACTCTGTAGCTTTCAGAGCCTTTTACGCTCTTTATCGTCAACTAGAATCTTTCAAGAGTCCAGACGGCCTGCATACCAATGCCATTTACGCTTTTAAGAACATGCTCGATGTCCTTTTAAAAGACGTTGATCCGACCCACGTATTGGTAGCTTTTGATGCAGGAAAAGTCACTTTTAGAACAAAAATGTACGGCGAATACAAAGGCGGACGTGCGAAAACTCCAGAAGAGCTTCTCGAGCAAATGCCTTATATTCAAGAAATGCTTCATGACTTGGGTATTAAAACTTATGAATTGAAGAATTACGAAGCAGATGACATTATTGGTACTTTTGTCGATAAAGGTGAGAAGAACGGCTTTACTACTACTGTCGTGACTGGTGACCGTGACTTGACTCAACTAGCTTCTCCAAGCACTACTGTTGAAGTAACCAAATCAGGAGTTTCTCAACTTGAAGCCTACACACCTGAACATATGAAGGAAGTTAACGGCGTCACTCCAACTGAATTCATTGATATGAAGGCTTTGATGGGGGATAATTCCGATAACTATCCTGGTGTTACAAAAGTTGGCCCTAAAACTGCTTCACGTTTGATTCAAGAATATGGCTCCGTTGAAGGTATTTACGATCATATCGACGAAATGAAGAAGTCCAAGTTAAAGGAAAATTTGATCAACGATAAAGACAAGGCCTTTTTAGCTAAGAAACTTGCCACGATTGACCGTGATTCACCGGTAACTCTGGATATTGATGATATAAAACGTCAGCCAGTTGATTATGAAAAGCTGCGTCAATTCTACGAAAAGATTAACTTCCGCAAGTTCTTAGCTGACCTAAATGCTTCAGGTGCTGGTCAAGATAGTACTGAAGTTGAAAAAGTAGAATACATCGTTTTAAACGACGACAACGTTAAAGATGTTAAAGCTACTGAAGCTGATACCATTGAATTTTACTTAGAAATGCTTGGTGCCAACTATCACCTAGCTCCTTTTGTTGGCTTCAGTTTGAAGATCAATGACAAGATCTACGTTTCAAGAGACGTGGAATTGCTTGAAGAAGATAATATCAAGCACATCTTAGAAGACGAAAAGATTAAGAAGAATGTCTTTGACCTGAAGAGAACAATGGTTGCTGCACATCGTTTGGGCATTCACACTCACGGCCTTGATTACGACATGCTTTTGGCATCCTACTTGATCAATAATGAAAATAACTCTAACGACCTTGGTGAAATTGCCCATCTTTATGGTGATTACTCTGTTAAGACCGACCTCGAAGTTTATGGCAAAGGTAAGAGTGAGCACATCCCTGATGACGATGATGAATTATTCAACCACTTAGCTTCTAAGATCAATGCTATCGAATCACTTAAGAAGCCACTGCTTGAAAAGCTCAAGGATCATGAACAAGACGACCTATTTGAAACAATCGAAATTCCAACTGCGTGCGTTTTAGCCAGAATGGAAATGAACGGGATGAAGGTTGAAGCCAGCACCTTGATTCAACTGCAAAATGAATTTGCCGTTCAATTGAAGGAACTCGAAGACAAGATTTATAGCCAAGCTGGTGAAAAGTTCAACTTGAATTCACCTAAGCAACTAGGTCACATTTTGTTCGAAAAGCTTGGTTTGCCAGTCATCAAAAAGACCAAAACTGGTTACTCAACTTCAGTTGAAGTCTTGGATCAATTAAAGACGCAAAGTCCAATCGTTAGTGAAATTTTGGATTACCGTCAAATTGCCAAGATTCAATCTACCTATGTAAAGGGTCTGCTTGATGTTATCCAACCAGATGGCCGCGTGCACACACGTTACTTGCAGACTTTGACTGTAACTGGTCGACTTTCTAGTGTGGATCCTAACTTGCAAAATATCCCTACCCGCACCGAAGAAGGAAAGCAAATCAGAAAGGCCTTCGTGCCAAGTGAACCAGACGGCTACATCTTCTCTTGCGACTATTCACAAGTTGAGCTTCGTGTCTTGGCCCACGTTTCTGGCGATCAAAACATGCAAGAGGCCTTCAAGACCGGATACGATATTCACTCGCATACGGCCATGAAGATTTTCCACTTGGATTCACCTGATCAGGTAACGCCACTGATGCGTCGTCATGCCAAGGCAGTTAATTTCGGAATTGTTTATGGAATTTCCGATTACGGTTTGTCCAAGAACTTAGGCATTTCTAGAAAACGTGCTCAAGAATTTATCGACAACTACTTCGAACAATATCCTCAAATCAAGGATTACATGGATAAAGCAGTTCAAGAAGCACGTGACAAAGGCTATGCTGAAACCATCATGCACCGCCGTCGCTATTTGCCTGATATCCATGCTAAGAACTTCAATGTCAGAAATTTTGCGGAAAGAACAGCAATTAATTCACCAATTCAAGGTTCAGCTGCAGATATCATCAAGATTGCGATGATTAATATGCAAAAGAAGCTTGAAGAAATGCACTTGAAGGCCAAGATGGTGTTGCAGGTTCACGATGAATTGATTTTTGATGTTCCTAAAGATGAATTAGAGACAATGAAGAAAATCGTGCCAGAAGTTATGCAATCTGCCGTCAGACTTGATGTGCCACTAATTGCTGACTCTGGTTGGGGTCATAACTGGTACGATGCAAAGTAGGTGATTTAATTGCCAGAAATGCCGGAAGTTGAAACAGTTAGACGAACTTTGATTCCTTTAGTTAAAGGAAAAACAATCAAAAAAGTGACCCTTTGGTATCCCAAAATAGTCGCTACCGATCACCAACAGTTTATTGATGAGCTGCCAAGCAAAAAGATTTTAGATATTGATCGTTATGCCAAATATCTTTTGATCAGATTGAGTGATAATTTGACGATTGTATCGCATCTGCGTATGGAAGGAAAATATCATTTAACTACGCCTGATGCGCCTAAAGATAAGCATGACCACGTGCAATTTGAATTTACGGATGGCACGGCGCTTCGCTACAACGACGTCCGCAAATTTGGCCGCATGCAGCTGATTTTAACCGGGACAGAACGGCAAACGACAGGGATTGGCAAATTAGGGTATGAGCCTAATTCTAAAGAATTTACGGAAGCCTATTTTATTGCCAAGTTAAAGCGCAAGCATAAAAATATAAAAAATACTTTGCTTGATCAATCAATCGTTGCTGGTTTAGGCAATATTTATGTTGATGAAGTTTTATGGCAGAGCAAAATTCACCCGCTAAGCATTGCTTCAAAAATTCCAGAAGATAAAGTAAAAGAACTGCACACGAAGATCAATCATGAAATTTCCATTGCTATTAAAATGCGCGGGACTACAGTCCATACTTATCTGGATGCTAACGGTAATGCAGGCGGATTTCAAAAAATGCTGCAGGTTTATGGTCATGTCGGCGAGGCTTGCCCAAACTGCGGCAATAAATTTGAAAAAATCAAAGTTAATGGCCGTGGAACCACATTTTGTCCACATTGTCAGGTGAACTATCAATGACTTTAGTTTTAGGTTTAACCGGTGGAATTGCGACAGGTAAAAGCACCGCGGATAATTTCTTTAAAAAACATCATATTCCAATCGTTGATTCCGATAAAATTGCGCATCATATTTATGATCCAGGCAAACAGGGATATAACGAAGTTGTGACAGAGTTCTCGTCTGCAATTCTGGATTCAGACAAAAAGATTAATCGCAAAAGGCTCGGAGAAATTGTTTTTCATAATCCGCAAAAAATGCAGCGGTTGGATGAAATAACACATCCCCTGATTTATCAAGAAGTAGTAAATAAGCTAAACAAGTATCGCGAACAGGCAGAAAAGATTGTCGTTTTTGATGCGCCTTTACTATATGAAACAGGGGGCCAAAGGCTGTGTGACTTCGTATTAGTGATTAGTTTGCCTGAAAGTTTACAGCTAAAGCGATTGATGGAACGCAATAATTTAACTGAAAGTCAAGCGCAAGCCAGAATTGACAGTCAAATGCCATTAGCAAAAAAGATTGCCAAGGCGGACTTTGTAGTGGATAATACTGGTACAATAGATGAATTAGAAGAGAAATTAAAAGAAATCTTATTGAAAGTTGAAGCAGAGGGATAATTATGGAATGTCCAAATTGTCATCATAATTCTTCACGTGTGATTGACTCGCGTCCAAGTGATGAAAATCGTGCAATTAGACGTCGGCGCGAGTGTGAAAATTGCGGTTTTCGTTTTACTACCTTTGAGAGAGTTGAAACCGCACCATTATTAGTTATCAAGAATGATGGTACCCGTGAGCCATTTAACCGGGAAAAGATTTTGCATGGTGTAATGGCGGCAGGACAAAAACGTCCGATTTCCAGTGAACAATTCGAACACTTGGCGGACGATGTTGAAAATAAAATCAGAAAGCAAGGCGTAAGCGAAATTTCATCCAAGAAGATTGGCCAGTTCGTGATGGATGATTTGGCTAATATTGACGATGTTGCATACATTCGTTTTGCCTCGATTTACCGTGAATTTAAAGATATGTCTAGTTTCATGAAAACAATGGAAGACATGATGGCCAAACGAGAGAAGGATAATAATTAATGTTTGAGACAGCTGATCCCAAGCAGCCCTTTTATGTGCTGAATCAAATTGATCTTTTTCCAGATGATGAGCAAATTCTGATTAAACTTTATCAACCCTTGGTTGGTTCGACAGCAATTGCTTTATATCAAACCTTGATTCAAAATTTTAATCCATATTCCATTTTGTCAGATGCTCAGGGAATCTATTCTTTACAAGAGCAGCTGGACTGCAATTTAAAGTTGCTTTTCCGCTCTTTGCACAAGTTGGAAGCTGTCGGATTAGTTCAGACTTACTTAGTTGATAATGTTGTTAATCAGGTTTTGGCCTTTAAATTGTTAAAAGTTCCTAGCTCACAAGAATTTTTTTCTACGCAGCTATTGGCTAGTCTGCTGAAAGAAAAGGTTGGCAACACGGCTTTTCACAGTTTAAGTCATTATTTTGCCAAGAAAACCAGAAGTCGACAAAAAAAAGTCAAAAATGCTCGCGATATTTCGGCTTCATTTATTGAAGTCTTTCGTCTGCCGGGGGATGAAGCAATTAATCCGTCAACAGAAGTAATCCAAGCAGCTCAAGAAAATACGGCGCCAAAGGTAAAAACCGCAGAAGTTAATCAAAACGATCATGTTGACTGGGGCTTTATGAAGGATCAATTTGCCCGTTACAGCATTCCAAGTTCTGAAATTGATCATAAGAAGGCGCAGATCTTGGGCGTAATGCAGACCTATGGCTTAGACGAACAAGAATTTATTGATGAAAGCCTGCCTAGTTTGCACGGTCAACAGGAATTGGACTTGCGGAAAATAGAGAATTTGATCGCCGAAAATTACCGCAGCTCCCATACCCGTAAACAGGTTAATCATGAATTAACACAGGATAGCAATCAGGCAAGACCAGTCAAAGTATCAACTGATAAGCAAAAACTGCTGCAAGACGCAACTCAGATGTCACCGGCTGAATTTCTGTATCAAATTAAAGCTGATAAGGGCGGTTTTGCAAGTCCAGGCGAAAAACGGACTCTGAATGTTTTGCGCAGCCAATATGGCCTGCCAAGCGATTTGATCAACATTTTGGTCTATGCCTGCTTAACTTACGATTCAATGGTATCGCCCAATTTGGCATATCGGATTGCCAATGATTGGCTGCAGCATGGTATTGCATCGGCACCGCAGGCGTTGCAATATCTGGAGAAAAGACAGGAAAAGCGGAGCAAAAAGCCGCAACGCTATGGCTATAATCAACCTAAGCACGTTGAAAAGGGAACTGATTGGAGCAAGAAAAAAGCCAAGACAGATTCCAATGTCGATTCAGAAGATTTAAAGAATTTCTTCAAGAACTTAGAAGATCAGAATGGATCAAAGTAGGTGAGTAATAATGCAACCGATTGGTGATGTGATCAATAAAATCGTGAAAAAACGCAATTTGGGCGATCAAGGCGAGTTGCAAACAGAGATTCTGCATAATCCTGTAGTACGAGATTTTTTAATTAAAAATAAGAATAAAATTGATAAAAACATGGTCAAAACTTCCATGCCGAATTTATTCGAATTTTATTCACAGCTGCAGGATCCCAATAAGGTGATGGCGGGTTATGAGCCCGAACTCTTCTTAAATGGCAAGGTGATCGACGTTCGCTACCGGCCAACTGCTGAAAAAATTGAAGCAGATAAGGAAAAAAACACCAAAGCGCATTTACAGCTAATCGATTTGCCTGAACGGTTGCATGATGTCCGTCTGAGTGAGGTTGAGATTGATAAGGGACGAAAAGAAGTTCTAACCCAGATTGGTGAGTTCTTGAAAAAATATAGCAAGAATCCTCATCAGCAAGGCCTGTATCTCTCTGGCGATTTTGGCCGAGGAAAGACCTATATTTTGGCTGGACTGGCAAATCAAGTTGCCAAAAGCGGCAAAAACGTAATCTTTTTGCATGTACCGACTTTTATTGCAGGCTTATCAAGGCACTTTGAAGATAATAGTTTGCAAGCTGAGATTAAACGCGTTGCGGAATGCGATCTTTTGATTTTAGATGATATTGGAGCAGAAACATTAAGTCCATGGTCTAGAGATGATGTTTTAGGCGTAATTTTGCAGGCAAGAATGGACAATGTTTTGCCTACTTTCTTCTCTTCCAATCTTGATATGGAGACTTTAGAAGAGCATTTTGCCGAAACAAAAAATAGTTTAGATAAGGTTAAAGCTGCGAGAATTATGCAGCGGATTCGCTTTTTGGCTAGAGAAGTTATTGTTTCTGGTCCAAATCGCAGAAAAATTTAAAATTAGGACTTGATTAGAAAATGGGAGCGCGTATAATATCAGTTGATGAAAGAGATATGACGACTTTCGTCTCAGAGAGAAGAACCTAGTTCTGGAAGTTCTTCATTAGAAAGTCGTCCCGACTCTTTCGCTCCCAAAATACAATAAAATGGGTGAGCTCCTTTATCAGTTCATACGAGAGGCTAGACGTACGCTAGTCTGAATTTTGGGTGGAACCACGCTAATTAACGTCCCAGTGCTGTATGGCACTGGGACTTTTTTATTTTTCTGGAGGAAAATAATGAGTTTTTCAATTACTTTGCCAGATGGCTCAAAGAAAGATTTTGATGAAAACTTGTCAATCGCTGATTTAGCACATAAGATTGCTACTTCACTTGGAAAAGCTGCTGTAGCAGGTAAGGTTAATGGTCAAATTGAACCACTTGACTACGAACTTGATAGTGATGCTGAAGTTGCAATCATCACTGATAAGGATGAAGAAGGCTTAGATGTTTTGCGTGCTACTGCCGCATTCCTTTTTGAAGCAGTTGCTAAAGCTAAATATCCAAAGCTTCACTTAGGTGAACATGTTGCCGATGAAGATGGCTTCTATGTTGATACTGACAAGGATGACCAAATTAAGATTGGTGAATTGCCAGAACTTGAAAAAGCTATGGAAAAGGCTATTAAGAACGGTGAAAAGATTGAACATGTTCGCGTAAGCAAGTCAGATCTTGAAGATGAATATAAAGACGATCCATACAAGAGTGCACTTCTTGCTAAGATTGACGATGATGTTGTTGATGCATACAAGCTTGGCGACTTTGTTGACTTTGGCTTTGACGCACTTCTTCCAAACACTGGCAAGATCAAGCACTTCAAGCTTTTGTCAGTAGCTGGTGCTTACTGGTGGGGCAAATCGTCAAATCCAATGCTTCAAAGAATCTTTGGTACTGCCTTCTTCAAGGAAGCTGACTTAAAGGCTGATCTTAAGCGTCGTCAAGAAATCAAGGAACGTGACCACAGAACTATTGGTCGTGACCTTGACCTCTTCTTCGTTGATCCAAAGGTTGGTGCAGGTCTTCCTTACTGGATGCCAAAGGGTGCTACCATTCGTCGTGTCGTTGAACGTTACATCATCGACCGTGAAGTAGCTGACGGTTACCAACACGTATATACTCCAGTTTTGATGAACCTTGATGCTTATAAGACTTCAGGTCACTGGGCACACTACCGTGACGATATGTTCCCACCAATGGACATGGGTGATGGCGAAATGCTTGAACTTCGTCCAATGAACTGTCCTTCACATATTCAAATCTTTAAGCACCACATTCGTTCATACCGTGACTTGCCACTTCGTGTTGCTGAACTGGGTATGATGCACAGATATGAAAAGTCCGGTGCTTTGTCAGGTCTTCAACGTGTACGTGAAATGACTTTGAACGATGGTCACACCTTTGTTGCCTTGTATCAAGTTCAAGATGAATTTGCTAAGATTTTGAAGTTGATCATGGATGTTTACAAAGACTTTGACATTACTGACTACTACTTCAGACTTTCATACCGTGATCCAAAGAACACTCAAAAGTACTTTGCCAACGATGAAATGTGGGAAAGAAGTCAAAAGATGCTTAAAGGTGCTATGGATGACCTTGGCCTTGACTATGTTGAAGCTGAAGGTGAAGCTGCCTTCTACGGCCCAAAGCTTGATATTCAAACTAAGACTGCTTTAGGTAATGATGAAACCATGTCAACTATTCAACTTGACTTCATGCTTCCAGATCGTTTCGGTTTGACTTATGTTGGTAAAGATGGTGAAGAACACCGTCCAGTTATGATTCACCGTGGTATCGTAGGTACTATGGAAAGATTCATCGCTTACTTGACTGAAATTTACAAGGGTGCCTTCCCAACTTGGCTTGCACCAATTCAAGCTGAAATCATTCCGGTTAACAATGACGCTCACGGCGAATACGCTGAAAAGGTTCGTCAAGAACTTGCTAAGCGCGGCTTCAGAGCAGAAGTTGACAACCGTAATGAAAAGCTTGGCTACAAGATTCGTGAATCACAAACCCAAAAGGTACCATACACTTTGGTATTAGGTGATGAAGAAATGAAGTCAAATAGCGTAAACGTTCGTCGTTACGGTACTGATGAAGAAATCTCAAAGAGTCTTGACGAATTCATTAACGAAATTGATGCTGACGTCAAGTCATACTCACGTAAAAACTAAAATCTCTTGTTGACTGATAAGAGTTAAACGAGTATACTATTTCTAGTTGAGAACAAGAAGAAGCTCCCGCTTCTCGCCTAAGTTAATAAACCTCTGGGCTGATCGATAATTTCTGTTGATTAAAGGTGGGTGTTACTTATCCCACCTTTTTCTTGTCCTCAAATTAACACGGAGGTGAAGAGTCATACCAAGGAATTTAATCTTAAACGATCGAATTCGTGCACGCGAGGTTCGTTTAATCGATGCAGATGGTAAACAATTAGGCGTTGTTTCAAAGAGTGAAGCCATGCGTCAAGCTAGTGACGCTGGACTTGATTTAGCTTTGATTTCGCCTAATGCTAAGCCACCAGTTGCTCGAATCATGGACTATGGTAAGTACCGTTTCCAACAACAAAAGAAGTTGAAGGAATCTCGTAAGAAGTCCAAGATGGTTAGTGTCAAGGAAATTCGTTTAAGTCCAACAATTGAAGGAAACGACTTTGATACTAAGTTGAAGCATGTTAAGAAGTTCCTTACTAAAGAAGGAGCCAAGGTTCGTGTTTCTATTCGTTTCAGAGGCCGAGCAATCACTCACAAGGAATTAGGTCAACAAGTACTTGAAAAGATGGCTGAAGCTACTTCAGATATTGCAACAGTTATCAGCAGACCTAAAATGGAAGGTCGTTCAATGTTCTTGATGCTTGCACCTAAGAGTGAAAAAGACAAAAATAATAACTAATTAATTGGAGGAATTTAACAATGCCAAAAATGAAAACAAACCGCGCTTCTGCTAAGCGTTTTAAGAGAACTGCTAATGGTGGTTTAAAGCGTCATCACGCATTTACTGGTCACCGTTTCCACGGTAAGACTAAGAAGCAACGTCGTCATTTGAGAAAAGCTGCTATGGTTTCACGCAGTGATATGAAGCGCATCAAACAGATGCTTTCCCAAATGCGTTAATTATTATTAAGTACGATATAACGATATTAGGAGGAATTTCTGATGCCAAGAGTTAAAGGTGGAACTGTAACACGTAAACGTCGTAAGAAGATTATGAAGCTTGCCAAGGGTTACCGTGGCGCAAAGCATATGCAATTTAAGGCTGCAAGCACTCAATTGTTTGTTTCCTACAAGTACGCATTCCGTGACCGTAGAAAGCGTAAGAGCGAATACAGAAAGTTATGGATCGCTCGTATTAACGCAGCTGCAAGACAAAACGATATTTCATATTCTAAGTTAATGCACGGCTTGAAGTTGGCCGGTATTGACATGAACCGTAAGATGCTTGCTGACATTGCTTACAACGATGCAGAAACTTTTGCTAAGTTAGCAGATACTGCTAAAAAAGCTTTAAACTAAAAGAGTTAAAGAAAGCTGGGAATTTCCCAGTTTTTTTTATACCTAAATTTATCAAATCGGGTCCTTTTCTGATAATATTAGAATAGTACATTAATGAAGGGAATTTAGAGAATGTTATTTCGCCCGAAATACACAATTGATACAATTTATCATTTAAAAACAGAAAAACTTCAAGATATGGGAATCAAGGCGGTTTTCTCAGATTTGGATAATACGCTTTTAGCTTGGAACAAATTTGAAACTGCCAAAGAAATGGATAAGTTAAATCAACGCTTGCAAAAAGCTGGCATCAAGCTGGTTGTCATTTCAAATAATAATGCCGAAAGAGTAGGCAAAGTTTTAAATCTATATCACATTGCCTTTGTTGCTAAATCTAAAAAGCCATTGCCTTTTGCGATTAGCAAAGAGAGAGAAGAATTAGGTTTAAATAAAAAGCAAGTAATGATGGTCGGTGACCAATTAATCACCGATATGCAGGCTGGCAATTTGGCCGGCGTCCAAACAGTATTAGTCAAGCCACTGGTTGAAACTGACAAGTGGAATACGCGAATCAATCGCTTTTTCGAAAAAATTATTTTCTTCTTTTTAGCCTTGTCACATCGAGTAACCTTTAAGGAGACATTGAAAAATGGATGATGAAATTATTTGTATTGGTTGTGGTGCTGTTTTGCAATCAGACGACCCCCAAAAGGCCGGCTATTTGCCAGCTGCCGCTTTAAAGAAGGCGGCAGCAGGAGAAACGGAAAACGTTTATTGTCAACGCTGTTTTCGTTTGCGTCATTATAATGAAATCATGCCTGTTGATCTGAATAATGATGATTTCTTGGCACTGCTGAATTCACTGGCAACTAAGAAGGCTTTAGTAGTGAATGTAGTTGATTTGTTTGACTTTTCTAACTCATTGCTAGCCTCGCTTAAACGTTTTGTCGGCGATAAAGAATTTATCCTAGTCGGTAATAAGTTTGATCTTTTTCCTTTAAATTCTCGTCAAAGTCGAATTAAAGACTGGATGCGTCAAGAAGCAAATCGCATGGGATTGTATCCCTCAAAAATATTTTTAATTTCAGCTGCTCGCCAAAAGAACTTGGATGAGCTGATTGAGTATTTAGATCAAGCTTCACAAGACCGTGATATTTACTTTGTTGGAATGACCAATGTCGGCAAGTCTACTTTAATTAATGCCATTATTGATAAAATGGGCGATATAAAGGACGTAATTACTACGTCTCGTTTTCCAGGAACTACGCTTGATCGCATTGAAATTCCACTTGAAAATGGCCACCACCTGATTGATACGCCGGGAATTATGAGTACGAATCAGTTGGCCACTCGTCTTAACGCTGCCGATCTTGAAGTAGTCTCACCTAAAAAACCGATTAAACCTGCTACCTTTCAGTTGCTGCCTGGAAATACCATCTTTTTGGGTGGTTTAGGCCGAATCGACTATCTTAAAGGTCAATCTACCAGCTTTACGGTTTATGCTGCACGAGGCGTTAAACTGCATCGTACTAAGACTGTAAATGCGGATGATTTTTATCAAAAACACGTGGGCGAGTTATTGACTCCGCCAACCGGTGAAAATTATTTGCCGGCGCTCAAAGGACAGGAGTATCACACTGATTACAAGAGTGATTTGCTCTTTGGTGGTGTCGGTTTCGTTACTGTTCCAAAAGACTGTGTTGTGAAGACCTATACACCTGATAAAATAGGATTAGGTATTCGTAGAGCTTTAATTTAGAGGTTTTAATCATGGCAAATGCAAAATGTGTTGAAAAAAAGCCCGTCACAAAAGTAGAACCTAAAATAGATGAAGATAAGCGTGGCCGTCAAATTGGAATAATGGGCGGAACATTCGATCCTGTTCATATTGCTCACTTAGTTGCAGCTGAGCAGGCAATGACGAAGTTGCGCCTTGATGAGGTTTGGTTTATTCCGGACAATATCCCGCCGCATAAAAATGCGCCGCTGACTTCTGCAAAGGATCGGGCTACTATGCTTGATTTGGCAACGCAAGACAATCCAAAGTTTCGAGTAAAACTGTTGGAATTGTTCCGCGGCGGCGTATCTTATACGATTGATACGATGCGCTATCTTAAGGAAAAAGCACCGCAGAATAATTACTACTTAATTATGGGCAGTGATCAGGTTAACAGTTTCCACACCTGGAAAGAAGCGCCAGAATTGGCAAAATTGGTTACGCTAGTAGGTATTCGTCGTCCAGGCTATCCGCAAGATCCGCAGTATCCAATGATTTGGATTGATGCACCAGACATTCGTTTGTCTTCGACTGCAATTCGTCGTTCAGTTGCTACTGGTACTTCAATTCGGTATTTGGTACCGGAAAGCGTTCGGCAATATATTGAAGAAAATGGGCTTTACCGTGACTGATTTGTTTTTTAAGGAAACCTATTCACCGCTTTCTAGTGATGAAATAATTGCTAAAGAAAAAGCAAATATGGATAATAAACGCTTCCAGCACTGTGTTAGAGTAAGCGAGACTTCACGCAAATTAGCTAAATTAAATGATTATGATGAAGATAAGGCTGCTCTGGCAGGATTTGTTCATGACTATGCCAAGCAAGTGCCAGTTGAAGAGTATCGCAAAGTAATCAAAAATGAAGGCTTTGATCAAGACTTGCTTAACTGGAATCGTGCAATTTGGCATGGGATTGTCGGAATATATTTTATCAAGCGTGATTTAAAGATTACTGATCCTGAAATTTTAAAAGCTGTTTGGCGCCATACTACTGCTGATAAGGAAATGACTACTTTGGACAAGATTGTCTTTATGGCTGATTTTATTGAACCAGGTCGTGATTTTCCCGGAGTAGAAGAGGCACGCAAAATAACTTATGCCAATTTAGATGCAGGCGTTGGTTATCAATTGGCACATACGCTAGAATTTTTGATTGAACAAAGAAATAAAATTTATCCCCGCACCTTAGAAGCTTATAACGTGTGGAGTGTTAACAAATAAATAAGGAGAAAGATTTGAAGAATACTGAAGTTTTAGATTTTGTTTTAAAAGCAATTAGTGACCGTCATGGGGAAGATACTGAGGCTTACGATATGCGCGGCATTAGTATTTTATCCGACTTTTTCGTTGTTACCAGTGCCGGCTCAAACAGACAATTGCATGCGATTGCTAACTCAATTGTCGATGAAGCTCACGAAAATAATTACACTGACTATCGAATTGAAGGTACTAGAGATTCAAATTGGCTTTTGCTTGATTTAGGTGACGTCGTAGTCAATATCTTTACTAGAGAAGCTCGTGAATTTTATAACCTTGAAAAATTATGGGCAGATGGTAAAAAGTTAGAGATAAAGGAAGACTAAATTCATGAGTGTAGTTGGGATCATTGCTGAATATAATCCTTTTCATAGCGGTCATGAATTTTTGCTCAATCAGGCACGTTTGGTGGCTGGTAAAGATCCAATTATTGTTTTGATGTCAGGCAATTACGTTCAGCGCGGCGAAATGGCAATTATGAATAAGTGGTCGCGTGCTAGAACCGCCCTGCAGTCAGGTGCAGATCTGGTTTTTGAAATGCCTTTTTCCACTTCGGTTGAACCAGCTGATCTTTTTGCTTTGGGCAGCATCGAAGCTTTAGCAAAATTAGGGGTCAAGACATTAGTTTTCGGTGTAGAAGATGCCAACTTGAATTTTGCCTATTTGGGTTCAAAAATTGCTGAAATTCCACCAAATTCGATGAATTTTAAGGATTATAGTCAAACCTATTCTACGCAATATAATCAAATGGTTGCTCGTGAAGTAGGCTACGAGGTTAATGCTCCAAACGCAATTCTTGGGTTAGCTTATGCCGTTGCCAATCATAATTTGGACTCTCCAATGCAGCTGCATCCAATTAATCGGATTGGGGTTAATCACGATGATATTTTGCAAAGAAATGGCGTTGTTCAAAGCGCAAGTGCGATTCGCAACTTGCTTCTGCACGATGAGGATAAAAGTCAGTTAAAGACTTGGCTGCCTAAGGCAGAAGCAATTGAACTTGCTAAACAGAAAGTATATCCAAACTGGAACTTAATGTTTCCATTTTTAAAATATCGCATCGAATCATCTTCTATTTCTGAATTGCAAAGTATTTATCAGATGAGTGAAGGCCTAGAATACAAGATGAAGGCAGAAATTCATCTGGCTAGGGACTTTACTGAATTTTTGCGGCGAATAAAATCCAAGCGCTATACATATTCTCGCTTGCGTCGTCTGTGTCTATATACGCTTTTGAATGTAACGCAAGATGATATGATTGATAGCTTTAATGATGAAAGCTTGACCCTTTTGGGATTCAGCAAGCTAGGTCGGCGCTACTTAAAGGATATTCGCAAAGAAAATTTGAATATTGTATCCAAAGTTGATAAACGCAATTCTAAAAATGGCTCACTCAAACTGCAGGTGCGAGTGGATCGGTTATTTGAACAAATAATGCATGTTGATCAGAACTTTGGTCAACGTCCAATCGAGGTATAGAATGCTTTCAATTAATTTTTCAAAAGTTAAAAACAATGCTGCGCCGATGGTTCATATCGAGCGTGAAGTTGAAGTTCGTCCAGAATTTTTGAAGCGCAGTCAAAAACTCTTGTATCAAGCAAAAAATATCAAAGTCAGTGGCGACTTGTTTTATGATGAGCCATACGTCACTGGAAATTTTAAAGTCAGTGCGGATTTAGTGGTTCCATCCAGCAGAAGTCTAGCACCTGTAGATGATCATGAAGAGTTTACTTTTACAGAGAACTACAGCCAAGATGAGCCAACTAAGGATGAGCTGGATGAAAATCAGGATCCAATTGTCACGATAAACAATGATGCGATCGACTTGCAAACTGCTGTCGAAGATAATATTTTGTTAAATATTCCTACCACTATTTTGACAGAGAAAGAAAAAGACGAGCACATTTATCCAGAGGGCAAGGGTTGGGAAGTTGTTTCCGAAAAGGCCTTTGATGAAGGAAAAAAGAATAAAATTAATCCTGCTTTTGCAAAATTAAAGGGCTTATTTGATGATCAAAATAAAAATAAGAAATAAATAAATATTTGTTAGAGTAATCAATTATTTTTTAAGATCGGTTGCTTTTTTTCTTGTTTTTGGATGTTTTTTAAAGTATCCTTTAGTTATGAAACCTTTATTAACAGTTTTGTTAAAGTAAAGTTAATTATGGACAGGAACTGAGTAAAATCATGGCAAAAATTCTGATTATTGAAGATGAAAAAAATTTAGCTCGTTTTGTACAATTGGAATTACAACACGAGAACTATGAAACAGTAGTTGAAAATAATGGTCGTAAAGGCTTGGATCAAGCTTTAAATGAAAATTTTGACGCTATTCTGCTCGACTTAATGTTGCCGGATTTAAACGGCTTGGAAATAGCACGTCGGGTTCGTCAATCTAAGACTACGCCTATTATTATGATGACTGCTAGAGATTCAGTTATCGACCGTGTTTCTGGTTTGGACCACGGTGCAGACGATTATATTGTTAAACCATTCGCAATTGAGGAATTATTAGCTCGATTACGTGCTGTTTTACGCCGTGTAAAGATTGAGAAAGAAGATCAAAACGTAACTGTAGCCAAGCAGCAAATTGTAAAATTTAAAGATTTAACAATTGAAACAGCCAACAGAATTGTTCACCGCGGCGATGGCAAGGCAATTGATCTTACAAAACGTGAATACAACTTGTTAATGACTTTGATTCACAACAAGAACAATGTTGTTAGTCGTGACCAACTTCTTAATAAGATTTGGGGTCCAGAATCAAATATTGAAACCAACGTTGTTGAAGTATACGTTCGTTACTTGCGTAACAAGATTGATGTCCCAGGTCGCCCTTCTTACATTAAAACTGTGCGTGGCACGGGTTATATGGTAAGAGATGAAGATGATGACAAAGAATAAGAAGAGAAATAAGAAAATAAAAGAGACCCAACACTCATCGCTTATTGTTAGATGGGTAAGTATCGTTTCATTGACGATCATGGTCTCTTTTCTTATTTTTTCAATGGTAATTTATTCGACTGTCAGCCAGCAGTCAATGAAGCAGCAGGAATCAGTTTCCAACAGAGTGGTTGCCACTTTGAACTCATCGCTGGTTTCTATTCCGAAAGAACTGCAGATTTCAAATGTTATTCCCGCACTTTCACCCAGCACGCAAAGAATTTTAAACGGTGGACCAACGATTAATCATGATTCTTCCTCAAATTCTAGTGCTTTCAGCGATGCACTGATTTCTTCGATTTCCAATCCAGATATTAGTGTTGCTGTGTACAATCTTCATAATGAAGTTGTCTTCGCAAATGGTGAAGATACGCCGAAATTGCACAAATTTAAGGGCAGCAGCTCCTGGCAAAAAGTTATACGAAGAAACAATAAGTCAACCTTAATTACTTCTCAAAAAATTGTCTCTAATCAGACTGGTAAAGTAACAGGCTATGTTGTTGTTTCGAACAAAATGACTTATTACAATCACTTAATGAACAATTTGCTGCACTGGATGATTTTTATTTCATTAGTGGCAATTGTCTTGTTTAGTGGGATTGCTTTCTTCATTGTGCGCGATGTTGTTAAGCCGATTAAAGAAATGGCTGGTGTTGCACAAAAAGTTAATGATGATCCAAACAGTGACGTCAGAATAAAAGACTTGAATCGAAATGATGAACTGGAAGATTTGGTTAAATCATTCAATAAAATGCTTGACCGAATGCAGCGCTATATTGATCAACAAAAGCAGTTTGTCAGTGATGTTTCGCATGAATTGCGAACTCCGGTTGCCGTTATTGAGGGACATTTGAATATGTTGGAGCGTTGGGGAAAAGATGATCCGGAAATTCTGGATGAATCTATCAAAGCATCCCTGCAAGAGGCAGATCGAATGAAGCATTTGATTCAGGGAATGCTTGATTTGACAAGGGCTGAACAAATTGATGTTCAATATCCTAATGCTTATACAAACGTAAATGAGGTCCTAAGTCGTGTAGTTGATGATCTGGCTCTAGTCCACCAGGACTTTAATTTGCAGCTGGATGTAGACGATTTGCCTGCAAATACGTATATTAAAATGTATCACGGCCACTTAGAACAAATTTTGGTTATTTTGATTGATAATGGCATAAAATATTCAACCGATCGCAAGCAGATTAATGTTTCGGCCGGTGTAACTCCGAATAATGTTCGAATTGTTGTTCAGGACTTCGGTGAAGGAATTCCCAAGGCTGATCAAAGCAAGATCTTTAACCGCTTCTATCGAGTTGATAAGGCTAGAACGCGTGAAAAGGGTGGCAATGGCTTAGGTCTTTCGATCGCTCAGAAGCTTGTAGAAAGCTATAATGGCAAGATTAGCGTTGAATCAGTCGAAGGTCAAGGAAGTCAATTTAAGATCGACTTTCCAATTCTAACGCCACAAAAATTAGACAAGCTTAAAAAGATTGAAGCGGAAAAAGAAAAGACTGAAGAGCCAAAAAAGCCAGAAGGAATCTTATAAAAAAAGACAGGATTTTAAATCCTGTCTTTTTTCGTATTCAATGATCTTTATTTACGTTTTTGTTGTTTGCCTTGATTGCGTTTACGCAAATCCTGATGCAATTCTTTTGTTTCGCTAGAAGCATCTGTTGCAGCACCATTAAATAGATCATTAACGTTCTTCTTAGTAACGACGGTTTGAATAGGGTGATCTTTAATTTCAGCTGCAACGCGTTTCTTTTCGCGTGGCGTAATAACAAAGGTTACCAGTATCTGTTGAATAATTGTTACAAAGTTGCCGGCTGCCCAGTACAAAGCCAAAGCACCAGAGAAGGATAAACTGAAGAACAAGGTCATAATTGGGTTCATGAACATCATGGACTGCATTGTCTTCTTTTGTTCCTTAGGGATGCCGATTAATGAAATGTAGCCTTGAATAACTGCAAAAACAGTCGCAATAATTGCTAAAACAAGAGACTTGCTGTTCAAGGAAATTCCAAAGAATGAAGCTTCTCTCAAAACTGATGAATAAGCAACGGCTGAGTAAATTCCCATCATGATTGGCATTTGAATCAATAATGGCAGACAGCCGATTCCACCAGTTAAAGAAACGTTATTCTTTTGGTATAATTCACGCTGCCATTTGGACAACTGCATTTGCTGCTCAGGAGTCATCGGCTTGTGTTTCATGCCTTCTTGAATCAGCTTCATTTGTGGCTGCAAGCGAGCCATCTTTTCTTGCTGGGTGACGCTCTTCTTTTGTTGGGCTAGCATTAATGGCAAAAGGATTGTTCTTACGACTAAGGTAATAATGACAATGGCCCAGCCTGCGCCATTCGCACCTTTGATTGCATTAGCCGTTTTAAGCATTACGTTTTGCAGTGGAATTCCAATCCATGTGTAGACCCAGCCATAAATTCCACCATGTGGCGGAATGCCTTTTTGCGGGTTCCCGCCAGAGGAACAGCCGGTGACGATCACGGCTACTAATAAGACCAAAACTAAGAGACCTAAATATTTACGATATTTTTTCATTCAATTCACCTGATTTGTTTTCTTTCTGACCTTAATATAATACATGAAAGTTATGTATCTTTTCCTCCCCTGGCAGCTCTTCTGCCTGAATATTTTTGATTTTGGCAAAAGGTGAGATATGTTTGGGCAAATTTTGAATAAAGGAATTGACTGTTTGCTTGTCAGCTTGCAGAGTGATCGTGACAGTGGAATCAGCATTATTTTTAACAGTCCCATTGATTCCTAAGCTTTGAGCATAGTTTAGAACACTCCAGCGAAAGCCTACGCCTTGAACGAGACCGGAGACAACTAATTTCCAAGTTTCCATATGATAATATCTCCTTTATAAAATCAACTATCTTTAATTCTAACATGTTAATTTTAATAAATGTCATTTAAAATAGGGAGATAGAAAAGAGGACAAACATGAAACAAATCAGTTCAGTAAACAATAAGCTTGTCAAAGAATTAGAAAAACTCAATAAAAAGAAATATCGTGAAGAAACCGGTCTTTACTTAATTGAAGGCTTCCATTTGTTTGAAGAAGCATTAAAGGCCAACCGCAAATTTATTTATCTGCTTGGTACCGATGAAGCACTAAATAAGGCGGAAGAAGCTGGGGTTAGTTTAGACGCTAAAAACGTTATCTTGATTAATAAAGCAATTGCGCGGCATTTGAGTTCAACCAAGAATTCGCAAGAAATTTTCGCCGTGTTAAAAATTGCTCAACCAAAAGATTTCTCTTTTAATTATGGCAAATGGGTTTTGCTTGATAATTTAGCCGATCCTGGCAATGTGGGTACGATTATTAGAACTGCAGATGCGGCTGGCTTTAATGGGGTTGTTTTGTCACCAGAGAGTGTTGATTTATATAATCCTAAAACTCAGCGCGCAATGCAGGGAAGTCAATTTCATATCGATATCATCATTAAAGATTTGACTGATGTCATTACCCAATTGGAGGCTAGCGATATTCCAGTTTATGCCAGCATGCTGGATAAAACTGCAAAAAAATTGCCTGATTTTGAAAAAGTAGCACAACTTGGTCTAGTTATTGGCAACGAGGCTCATGGAGTAAGTGATTTTATTACCAACTTAAGCGATACTAAACTGTATATTCCAATTTTTGGTCAGGCCGAATCACTCAATGCGGCCGTTGCTGCCGGTATTATGATTTATCATTTTGCGTAAGACGTTTTGCTTGTTTTTAGTAAGTAGCTTATTTATAATAAAATCAAAGCTAAAAATAACAATTATATTTGCAGGAGGTATTACTTATGGCTCAAGGAGTAAAAGAAAAGAGCGTAAAAGATTGTGGCTGTAAAAACCCAGCTGATTACGAATTATGCCAGCATTTTATCCATGCTTTTGAAATTATTGGCAAAAAGTGGAATGGCTTGATTATTAGTTCACTATGCGACACAAAAATGATGCGTTTTAAGGATTTGGCTCGTTGCGTAACTGCTTGTTCAGACAGAATTTTGGTTGAAAGACTCAAGGAGCTTGAAAAGGATGGCATCGTTAAAAGAACTGTCGATAAGGACACTGGTATTATTTCTTATGGCTTAACAGCTAAAGGAGCAGCTTTGAAGCCAGTGTTTGATTCAGTTCACACTTGGGCAGATAAATGGGCTTAAAGGCTTGCAAATTAAAACTTAATGAATTATCCTAATAATTAATTACTGAGAACAAGACTAGTAGCAATAAGAACTTGATTAGAGAGGTCTTTTTATTAGCTGAAAGAAAGGCTGAAGTTTAAGTTGTGAATTTCATCTTGCGAGTAGGATCTAATCAATTCCGGTATTTCACCGTTATCGAAAGCAAAAGTGTAGGCATAATCTGCTATGTCTAAACTAGGGTGGTACCGCGAAGCTTCGTCCCTTTTGAGGGATGAAGCTTTTTTATCCGAAAGGAAAAATTAAATGGACTTATTTGATAAGTTAAAAGAGCTCCGTGAAAAAGGACTCGAGGAAATCAAAAAAGCCTCTGATGAAAAGAAGCTTGATGAAGTACGGGTGCAATTGGTTGGCCGTAAGGGTGAATTGACCAAAATTTTACACTCATTAAGAGAAGTGGCGCCAGAAGATCGGCGCGAAGTTGGTCAAAGAGTGAATGAACTGCGTGATTTGTTCAACAAGCAATTAGATGATTCGAAGAAGGCTCTTTTAGCAGCATTGATTGCTAAAAAGATGGAAGATGAACGCGTAGACGTTACCCTTCCAGGCAGAAGAAGCCATGTGGGGTCAAAGCACCCAATCAACATTATTTTGGATGATCTTGAAAAATATTTCATCGGAATGGGCTACACCGTTGTTCAAGGTCCAGAAATTGAAACTGACCACTACTGTTTTGAAATGATGAATTTGCCAAAAGATCACCCAGCTCGTGACATGCAAGCTACTTTCTATATTGATTACGAAAACTTGCTTCGGTCACAGACTTCAGGTGACCAAGCCCGTGTCCTTGAAAAGCATGACTTTTCAAAGGGTCCGTTAAAGATGGTAGGACCTGGTAAGGTTTACCGTCGTGACGATGACGACGCAATGCACTCACACCAATTCATGCAAATGGAAGGTTTGGTTGTTGATAAGCATGTCACTATGAGTGACTTAAAGGGCACGCTTGAAATGACCGCTAAGCATGTCTTTGGTCAGGATCGTGAAACTCGTCTTCGCCCAAGCTACTTTCCATTCACTGAACCTTCAGTTGAAATGGATGTTTCTTGCTTCAATTGTAATGGTAAGGGATGCCCAATTTGTAAATACACTGGTTGGATCGAAGTTTTGGGTGCTGGTATGGTTCAACCTAACGTTTTGGAAAATGCTGGCGTTGATTCAACTGTTTATGGTGGTTTTGCCTTTGGTGTTGGTCTTGATCGTTTTGCTATTTTGAAATACGGCATTGATGATATTCGTGATTTCTACACCAATGATAAACGTTTCTTGGAACAATTCCGTAAGGAGGAAGACTAATGCTAGTTTCATACAATTGGTTACAAGATTTTCTTAATTTAGATCAAGATCCAAAGGATTTAGCAGAAAAAATTACTAGAACAGGCGTTGAAATTGCTTCTGTTAATCACCCTCAAGAAGGCCTGAAAAAGATCGTTGTTGGTCACGTTTCAGATTGTAAGGCTGTTGAAGGCACCCACCTTCATTTAACTCACGTTGATGTCGGTGAAGATGAGCCATTGCAAATCGTTTGTGGTGCTCCAAACGTTGCCGCAGGTGAAAATGTAATTGTTGCTCTTCATGGCGCCAGAATTGCTGGCAATGAAAAGATCAAGAAGGGCAAAATCCGGGGCATGGAAAGCTACGGAATGCTCTGTGCTTTGCAAGAAATTGGCTTCAGTGACAGCACTGTTCCTGAGAAATACGTTAACGGTATTTATGTCTTCCCTGAAGATGCTGAAGTTAAGCCAGGCGATGATGTTTATCAAGCACTTGGCATGGACGACTACATTTTAGACTTTGATATTACGCCTAACCGTGCTGATACTTTATCAATGGAAGGTGCAGCCTACGAAGTTGGGGCAATTGTCAATGAAAAGCCTCAAATTGAAAATGTCGTGTTAAAAGAAGATGGCCCAGATTGGACATCAGAATTGGATGCTGAAGTTGACGAAAAGCTTGCTCCTAAGTATTACTTAAGAAAAGTTTCTGGCGTTAAAATTGGCGATTCACCATTATGGATGCAAAGACGTCTTTGGAATGCTGGCATTCGTCCAATCAACAATGTCGTTGATGTTACTAATTACGTTATGCTTTTGACTGGTCAACCAATGCATGCTTATGATGCTAAGACATTCAAGAGTGGCAAATTGGTTGTCAGAAAAGCCGAAAAGGGAGAAAAGCTGACTTTGCTCAATGACAAAGAGATTGAACTTGATCCAAACGATATTATTATTACCGACGGTGACAAACCAGTTATGATGGCTGGCGTCATGGGCGGCAAAAATTCAGAAGTAGAAAATGATACTACTGATGTTATTTTGGAATCAGCCGTCTTTGATGGAACTTTGGTTCGAAAGGCAGCTCTTCGTCATGCTAACAGAACTGAAGCTTCAAGTCGTTTTGAAAAGGGCATCAACTGGGATAATACCCAAAAAGCAATTGACATGGCAGCTCTTCTTCTTAGAAATGATGCTAGCGCAACTGTTAACGCTGGTGAAATCAAAGCTACTGACCAAACAAGAAAGCCGGCAGTAGTCAAGACCACTGTTTCTTATATTAATAATGTTCTTGGTATTGAATTATCAAGAGATGAAATGGTTAAAATTCTTGATCGTCTTTGCTTTGAAACTCAAGTTGATGGTGATCAATTAACTGTCACTGTTCCTAATAGAAGATGGGATATTGCTATTCCAGCTGATTTGGTTGAAGAAGTTGGCCGAATTTATGGTTATGATAATTTGAAGTCAACGCAACCTTTATTAGCTGAAACACATGGTGGATATTCTGAGGCCGAAACTAAGTTGCGTCGCGTAAAGAAAGTGGTTGAAGGTCAAGGTTTGATGGAAGCTATTTCTTACTCTTTGACTTCACCAGAAAAAGCAATTCGCTTCACTATGAATCCTAAGCCATTAGTTGAAGTCGAAATGCCATTAAACTCAGCTCGTTCAGCAATGAGACAAAACCTGATGACTGGTTTGGTAGATGCTGCTAGCTACAACTTTGCTCGTAAGGAAAATGACTTGCACTTCTTTGAACAAGGTCGTGTTTATGATCATGACAATGATACTTTCAATGAACATGAACACCTTGCAACTTTGTATTCTGGCAGTACTTTTGAAGACAACTGGCAACACAAGAATGAAAAGGTTGATTTCTTCTATGTAAAGGGTCAATTAGAGGACTTGTTTGAAGCAA
Organism: Lactobacillus sp. UBA5813; assembly: GCF_002417895.1. Taxonomy (NCBI): domain Bacteria; kingdom Bacillati; phylum Bacillota; class Bacilli; order Lactobacillales; family Lactobacillaceae; genus Lactobacillus; species Lactobacillus sp. UBA5813. The sequence goes on along the minus strand of NZ_DICZ01000017.1, from coordinate 72,066 downwards.
TTGGCCTTGATGAAAACAAGATTGAGTACAAGGCTGCAGAAATTAACGGCATGCACCCAACCAGAACGGCTGCAATTTACCTTGATGGTCAATATATTGGAATGATCGGTATGATTGCTCATGCTGTAACGATGGCTGATAAGGCTTTAAGAGGTAGCGAACTTTATGGCTATGAATTAGACCTTGATGCCATTGATGCAACTTTAAATAAGGGCATGACTTCTAAGCCAGCACCTAAGTTCCCAGCAATTGAACGTGATCTTTCAATTTTGGTCAAGAAGGATGTAACCAATAGCGAAATTGAAAATGTCATTCTTGCTAATGCCGGCAAGTACTTGAAGAACCTTAAAGTAATTGATGTTTATGAAGGAAGTCATATTGAGCCAAGCAAGAAGAGTTTAGCTTACAATTTGACATTCTTGAATGAACACGATACTTTGACAGATGAAGTTGTTACTAAGGCAATGAACAAGATTACCGAAGCTTTAATGAATGACCTTGAAGTTAAGATTCGTTAAAGGTTGACTTTATGGGGATAAATTAATATCATTGATCAGTGCATAAGAGATTTATTTCGTCAAAATAAGGAGTATTATGTTCAATGGCAGAAAAATCATTTCCAATGACTGCTGAAGGTAAAGAAAAGCTTGAAGCAGAATTAAGAGACTTAAAATTAGTAAAACGTCCAGAAGTTATTAAAAGAATAAAGGTTGCTCGTTCTTACGGTGACTTGTCTGAAAACTCAGAATATGATGCCGCAAAAGATGAGCAAAGTCATGTAGAAGACAGAATTGAACAAGTAGAAGAAATGCTTAAATATGCACAAGTTGTTGATGCAGATTCTGTTGATCCTAATGAAGTAGCTGTTGGTAAGACTGTTACTTATACTGAAGTTGGTGAAGACGATCCTGAAACCTACACCATCGTAGGTAGTGATGAATCAGATCCACTTAACGGCAAGATTTCTAACGATTCACCAATTGCCCAAGCTTTAATTGGCAAGAAGAAGGGCGAAACAGTATCAATTACCACTCCTGGTGGTAAATTTGACGTTGTTATTAACAAAGTTGAAGCTTAATGAAAAGGAATCAGGAGTGAAGCCTGGTCCGTTTTTGCTAGAAAGGCTTTTAAAATGAGAAAAATTGGAATTATCGGAATGGGTCACGTTGGTGCTACTGTAGCTTATACTCTTTTTACCCATGGAATTGCTGATGAATTAATTTTAATCGACAAAAATGAAAAGAAGGCTTCAGCTGAATATAATGACTTGCATGATACTTTGGCACGCAACAACTATTATGTTGATGTCAAAATGCAAGATTGGGATGGCTTGAAGGATGCCGACATTATTGTTACCTCTTTTGGTGATATTGATGCTTCCGTTAAGACTGGCGATCGTTTTGGCGAATTTAACTTGAACGCAGCCAATGCCAAAGAAGTTGGTGAGAAGATTAAGAAGACCGGCTTCAAAGGTATTATTATTAATATTTCAAACCCTTGTGATGCCGTTTCTCAAATCTTGCAAGAAACCACTGGCTTGAAGAAGAATAGAGTATTTGGTACAGGTACTTTTCTTGATACTGCCAGAATGCAAAGAATTGTTGGTGAAAAGTTGGGGCAAGATCCAAGAAATGTTGAAGGCTTCGTTTTGGGCGAACATGGTTCTTCACAATTTACTGCTTGGTCAACGGTCCGTGTAAACAATAAGATTGCTTTGCAATTATTCAGCGAAGAAGATCAAGATAAGATCAGTGCTCAATCAAATAAGAACTCATTCAAAGTTGCTTTTGGCAAGGGCTATACTTCATATGCGATTGCAACTTGTGCAGTTAGATTGGTTCAAGCAATTTTCTCAGATGCTAGATTGTTTGCACCAGTTTCAACTTATGACCCAGAATTCAAGACTTATATTGGCTATCCTGCAATTATTGGTCGTGATGGGATCGAAGAATTAATTCAATTGAAGCTTACTGATGAAGAACATACCAAATTAACCGAATCTGCCAACAAGATTAAGGAACATTTGGCAAGCCTTAAGAAATAATAATTTTGAATAAAAGAAAACGGCTAGGACGTTTGTCCTAGCCGTTTTTTTATTGATTTCTGTTGATTATCTGTCTTCGTGGTTGGTGAAGTAACGGTAATCCTCACTCTTGTCGAAGATAACGCCACGAGCATTTTCACCGTTTGAAACTGAGAAGATTGCGTCAGGATACTTGGTCTTGACTTCATCTTCAATCAAACCACGCATCATTTCGTTGTTAGCCAAAACTGAACCAGTTAAAGCGATTTTCATTGGCTTTGGATCTTCATAACGATCAAGACCGATGATAATATCGCGAGCTAATAAATGAGCTTGATCCTTAATAACGCTGGTTGCATCTTTGTCACCACTGTCAGCAAGCTTAGCAACGTGGACAGCCATGCCGGCTACTTCAGGGTTAGCCATCCGGTAGAATTTAGCGTTGCAATCGTCCATATGTTCAACACCGAATAATTTAGTGAACATTGGAATTAAAGCGTTGTCTTCACGTTTATCCCAGCTGAGAAGGGCTGACTTCATAGCTGTAACTGCGATTGCATAACCGGATCCTTCGTCACCTAAAATATTGCCGTAACCGCCGACAGAGATCAAGTGACCATCTTGCAAACCGTTGAATACTGAACCGGTACCGGCAATAACCACGGCACCATCATCACCTTCAAGTCCATTGTAGAGGGCTAAAAGTGAGTCAGTGATTGCACGAGTTGGCAAGTTGTTGATCTTTGATGAAATTGTTGCTGCGACTTCTGGAGCGTTGCCAACAACTGATAAACCAGCAATTCCGGCTAAAACGCGCATGCAGTCGCCATCAATCTTGTTCATTAAATCATTAACAGCATCGGCGATATTGTTAATACCGCCTTCGTAGTCAGCGTTAATTTGGCCTGGGCCGCCTTCTGCATGGCCAAGTTCTTTACCATCCATGTCATAAGCGATAGCTGTAGAGTGGGTACCACCAGCGTCTACACCAATTTGGTATTTGAGAGCCATAATTCACTCTTCTTTCTATTTAAAATGTTACCGCATTCATTTTATTACAAAAGGTAAAGGTTAGTCTAGTGGAAAAACAATTTTAAACAAATTAATGCCAAAATACTCAATAAAATTCCAACTAAAAGCAGCCATGGCACATAGATAAATGTCAGATGATGCTTGCCTTTATTTAATTCAACCTGCATGAAGGCACTAGCAAATTGACTGCTTTTTAGTCGTTTGCCGTTGTCAAAAACAAGCCAATTTTTGCTTGCAGGAATTGTTGTTAACAGTCTTTGCTTTTTCGTGCTGGTGAAAGTTGAAGTTGTTAGCTTTAAACCATTTTGATAAACGCTTGGTGCGTTCAGCTTCAATTTTTTGATAGCATTATTTAGCTTTGTAGTGTTCAATTCGAATAGTTTAATTTGACTCAGATCCAAATCCATTTGATTCATGACCATCGTTACAATTAATTTCGTTCCTTTTTGATTGTGAGCCAAACTAATGAGGTGGCTTTGCTCATCACGAACAGTTAAATCAACTTCTTGATTATTCACGTAAAGCGACATTTGCGTGTTGTCTAAACCTGAAGGCAGCTGCAGATAATAAGCGTCATTATTTTTAAGCGGAATGCTGAAAGTGATCTTGCTCTGTTTTGCATTCTTTTTCTTAGTATATTGCCGTGAAATTTTGGAATAGACTGAGCCGCTTAATGTAGGCTTAGGGAATGGAATCTGTTGGAAGAAAATTGTCTTCTTGCCAATGATATTTTGAAGGAGTTTTTGTTGATTGTAGGCAGGTTCATCACCGTTGAAAGTCAGCTTTTGGTTATTCATTGGCGCCATGAATATGAGGGGCAGTGCGGTTGAATTTCTTGACACCAGTAGCTGCTTGAACTCTTTTTTAACGGCATAAGAATCAATATCAACCCGATGATTGTCATTGTCAAAAGCCATTTTGGCTTGTGAAGAAACATGGTCGCTAGCATAGTTGGATTGGATGTAATACTTAATGCCAAAGATATCGTCGGTAATCAAACTACCGCCGTTATTGGTGTAAGAATTGCTGTTATGCAAAAAGCCCAAGTTTGCCAATAATTTTAAGACTCGTTGATCTGTGACGGAGTTGAAGCTGGACAGTCCATTGTAATTAGCTGTAAAAGGATCCTCATCTGAACGAGAGAAGGTTTTCTCAGTTCGATAGAGGGTCGGATCAATTTTTTGCAAATAAGAACTTGCTTGCAATGAATTTTGCGCAAATTTTTGATAAGCGGAATTTTTTTGAAAGGAAAGATTATTCAGTGACAAAACTAGACTTGCAATGGCTTCAATTCCGACGACAGCTGCAAAAAAAGGTTTATCAAGATGGTATTGTGCAAAGATAAAGAAAAAGAATAGCAAGCCCAGCACGATAAAGGTCGTTGATGTGATCAGATTGGTCTGGGTAAAGAAGGTAAAGCTGTTTTGTGCAAAGTACCAATAACTCACTAAGGCAATGGCGATTACGCCAACGGTAATTCGCTGCCACAATTTAGGATTTTGTTCAGTGTGCAAATAAGCTAATGCCAAATTCAAGCAGAAGAAGATCAGTACAAAGCTGAAGCGACCGGGATACCAAACTGGAAACTGTCCGAGATGCCAGAATAAGACCAATGGCGTAAATGATAATGAGAGCAGCAAGAAGAGCAGCAGCAATCCGTTAGCAAGCTTCTTTTTCCAGCTGAATCGGCGACTCAAAAAGTAGAGGATAGTTGCTAACAAAAAGGGCATGGTATAGAAAAGATTAGGCATGCCGCTTTCCATTTCATGAAAGCTGTAGCTGCCGTCAGCTAATTTTCCAAGTTCTAAAACGGGGTTGAATTGCCAGGAGAAGGTCCAATTTACCTTGGTTGAAGCTTTGTTTGCGAGCAGCTCAAAGAAGCTGGGAAGCAGGGCAAAAGCTGCTAAGAACGAAGCGACAATGCTTCGTGTGAGATATGTCCAAAAACGTGATAGTCTTTCTGATTTTTTTAACCAAAAGATCTGGGTAAGCAAATAGAGCAGGCCAAAGAATAGCGTCATCACGCCTGTGTAAAAGTTGGTGAACCATAATAAAAAGGTGATTAGAACCAAATGTTTTTTTCCCCCACGCAATACGCGATCAATACTTGCAATTAATAGTGGCAAAAGAATTACTGAATCCAGCCACATCAAGTTGAAGTAGTTGGCGACCATGTAGCCTGATAGCGCATATGCCCAGCTTGCCGCTAAGCTGTAAAAGAAACCGATGCCTTTTTCGCGATGCCAATAATAAAATGAGGCAAGTCCGCTGGCACCGAATTTTAAACTAATGATAGTTAAAATTGCAATTGGCAATTGGCTTTTAGGAAAAAGAAACAGCACAAGGTTGAAAGGACTAAGCAGGTAATAGGCATCTGTCGCGATCATCGAACCGCCAAGCCCATTTTGAAAACTGTATATCAGTTTAGTGGGATGCGTAAATAAATTGCTGCGCAAAAAGGCAAGCAAATCGACATATTGTTGTCCAAGATCAACTGTTAAAACGTTATAATGATTAACAGCGAAATAAATAAATAAGGTTAGACAGGGAACAATAAAACTGAAAAAGTATCCTGCAGATTTACGATTTAAAAATTTTTTGAATGACATTTTAAAATTTATCTAAGCTCCATTAGAATATTAGAATTACAGCGAACTTTTTGTTAAAATAATTGCAGTTTTAGTAAGGGACGATCAACGTGGATTATTTTAGAAAAAATAGTGGGACGGGCTCTAAAAAACAAGCCTCAACCCCAATCAGAATGAAAATCATTCTTGGGATTATTTTTATCCTTTTTGCGCTTTTGATTGGTCAATTAGCCTATTTGCAATTGGCTTATGGATCGCGCTTTAAGTCTGAAGTAGCTCAGAATGACTCAACCGTTGTTTCCAATCAGGTGCCTCGTGGAGTTATGTATGACTCCAAAGGCCGAGTATTGGTAGGTAATAAAGCAAATAACGCGATTACCTATACCAAGGGTGAATCAACTTCTTCCAAGCAGATCTATCAGATTTCCACTGCCTTGAGTGCTTACATCAGCATTACTGATGAAAAGCCAACGCAAGAGCAATTGGCTGAATATTATCTTGCGGATACTGCTAATTCTACTAAAATCGAAGCAAAATTGCCAAAATCTGAAAAAGGCAACAATGTATCCTCAACAGAACTTACCCAGAATTTGATTAAAGAAGTTAAAAAAGAAAAGATCAAATTTACCAAACGGCAAAAAACAGCAGCTTTGATCTTTAACAAGATCTCTGGTGCCTATACTTTATCAACCATTTATATTAAGAATAAGGGCTTAACTGATAAAGAATTGGCCCAAGTGGGTGAACACCTTTCAGATTTGCCTGGTGTTGGTATCGGAACCGACTGGGAACGTTCATATCCAAACGGCTCATCAATTCAAAGTATTATTGGTTCTGTTTCTACCGAAAAATCCGGATTGCCAAGTGACAACTTGCAGTACTACTTGGCGCAAGGTTACTCACGTAACGACCGGGTCGGTACTTCATATCTTGAAAAAGAATATGAAGCTTTGTTAAAAGGAACCAAGTCTCAAAGTGAAGTTGAAACTAAAGGCAATGGCGATATTCAGCAAACCAAGACGGTTTATAAAGGTCAAGCCGGAGCAAGCTTGATGCTGACGATTGATGCCAAGTATCAGAAGCAAGTTCAAGCAGCCTTGAAGAAGGTTTATGCTTCCGCACTTTCAGCTGGAGCTGCTAAATATTCTTCTGGTGCTTATGCAGTAGCGATGAATCCAAAGACTGGGGCACTTTTTGCAATTGCGGGATTAAGCCATAACGTAAAAACAAACAAAGTTACTGATAATGCCCTTGGCGTAATCAACCAGTCCTTCGTTATGGGTTCTGCTGTTAAGGGTGCAACGGTTGCCGGCGGTTTGCTTAATAATGTAATTACGCCAACAAGCAATACCCTTCCTGATACGCCAATTTATTTGCCAGGATCACCTGTGAAGAAATCCGTTTATCCTGTTGGTACTTTCAGCTCCTTGGATGCTGAAACTGCTCTGGAAGTTTCAAGTAACATTTACATGATGCACTTGGCACTTAAGTGGGTAAAGGCCAAATATGTACCTAAGACTTATATTTCAATGCCGAATGATGCCTTCAATGTTTTGCGGAAGAACTTCGCAATGTTTGGCTTAGGCCAAAAGACCGGTGTTGACCTTCCTGGCGAAGTTTCCGGAATTGAAGGTCAGAGTTTTGACAGTCAGGGCAGAATCCTTTCAGGTTCACTTCTTGACTTGGCCTATGGTAACTATGATGCATATACGCCAATTCAAATGGTGCAATATGTATCAACGATTGCCAATGGTGGCTACCGGATGCAGCCATATATCGTTCAAGGAATTGGTAAAACCAGTTCCAATGGTAAGAAGATCTATATCAACTACAACAAGAAGCCGGTTGTCCAACAGCAAATTCCTTGGAGCAAGGCGGAGCTGAACATCATTCAAACTGGTTTTTACAGAGTTGTTCATGGTACCAATGCCTGGGGTACTGCTCACCCATTGAAGAATGTTAAGCCTTCAATTTCTGGTAAGACTGGTACTGCTCAGACCTTCTACTACGACCCTGATCATCCAAACAAGAAGAATCAACCAGAATTGATTAATGCTACTTTTGTTGGTTATGCACCATCGAAGAATCCTAAACTTGCGATTGCGGTTATTTTCCCAGGACTTGATCCAAGCATGGAAGGAACTTACACTTTGCAAGTTGCCAAAGCAATGGTTAAAGACTACTTCGCTGCAAACAAATAAAAAGTACTGGTCAAAGTGGCTAAAAAATGCTATTCTAATACAGTCAGAATAAAAAATTTGTAGGTGGTGAAAAAAATGGCAGATAACATCATTTTGGAATGCACCGAATGTGGCGATAGAAGTTACTTATCTAAGAAGAACAAGCGTAAGCATCCGGAACGTTTATCCTTAAAGAAGTATTGCCCAGTTGAAAGACGAGTAACACTTCACCGTGAAACTAAGTAATTAAACCAAAATAGCAGGTTATTTACCTGCTATTTTTTGTTATCACCGGGGAGTAGAATGAAAAAAGAAGAATTAAGGGAAAAGCAAAAACAAATTTTAACCGAGTTTGCAACGAACCCGAAGAAAAAAGAAGAAGATCAAAGGATTCTTAAGAATTTAAGCCAGGTTGATTTAATTCATCAAGCGCAAACGATTGGAATTACGGCTTCCTTGCCAATAGAAATTGATACTTCTAAGATTATTGCCCACTTGTGGGATCTGGGTAAGGATGTGTATTTGGCCAAGGTAGTCCCTGGTCCAGAGCACAAAATGAATTTTGTTCATTATACTTATCGTAGCCCATTAAAAAAGTCAGCCTTCGGAGTAGAAGAGGTTTCTGATCCAGATGCTGAAATCAACAATGAGTTGAATTTAATTCTCGTGCCTGGTTTAGCATTTGCTGAGGATAGCAAGCAACGTTTGGGCTTTGGCGGCGGTTATTATGACCGTTTTATCGCAAGCCATCCAGAAGTAAGAACAATTGCTTTAGCAAATTCTAAAATGCTCTTTAAGACAGCAACCTGGCCAATTGAGGATCACGATCTTCCTGTAGAAAAAATTATTACTGCTGATTAAAAATTTAGAAAAGAGGCTATTATGGTAAGAAAACGACAAATTCCACCAGCTTTTTGTACCTTTGTTTTGGTATTTATTTGTATTGCGATGTTTTTAGTCGAAACTTTTATGGGTGGCTCAGAAAACACCGCGACCTTGGTTAAATTAGGTGCAATGAACAATTATGCCGTAGTAGCAGGTCATCAATGGTGGCGTCTTATTACAGCTCAGTTCTTGCATATTGGCATCTGGCACTTGGTTTCCAATATTGTCATGATTTACTACATGGGCTTGATTATTGAACCAATCCTGGGGCATTGGCGCTTCTTGTTGATATACTTGCTGTCTGGTGTTGGCGGCAATTTGTTAAGCCTAGCTTTTGGCTCCGATAAAAGCATCGGCGCTGGTGCCTCAACTGCTTTGTTCGGTTTATTTGGTGCCGTTTTTGCTTTGGGTATTCGTCACCGTTCTAGTCCAGCAGTAGCTTATGTTGGTCGTCAAGCATTAGTATTGGCTGTTTTGAACTTGATTATTGATATTTTCTTGCCAAACATTGATATTTACGGTCATATCGGTGGCTTGATTTCTGGATTTTTACTGGCAATGATGAGCGGAGATCGTTTAGGCAAAGGCTACAATACCAAGTTGCGGGTTATCGCTGCAGCTATTGCTATCATTTATATTGTATTAACAGTTAGACAAGGAATGGTGATTTCTTTCTGATGATGAAAAACTTATACGATGTTCAACAGCTGCTTGAAAAATATGGCGTTTTGGTCCATGTTGGCAAGCGAATTTGGGATATTGAACTGATGGCCATTGAATTAGATAATATTTACCATACGAATTTGCTGGATCAGCACGACTATCTAATTGCTAAAATGATTCTGCAGCGTGAACATGAATATGAAGAACGCAAAGAGCGAGATGCAAAAGGCAAAAAGTGATAGCAAAGCAAGCGCTTTAGCGTTATCATGAAATATATAAGATTTTTTAGAGGGACGATTTAACTGATGTCGAATTTTTTAATTATTTTAGATGTTATTTTAATCGCAATCATTTTAGTCTTTGTAATTGTTTGGGCTTGGAACAAGTTTCAAGCTAAGAGCATCGGTGGCGAGTTAAATAATGATGAATTTAAGGCCGGGATGCGTAAGGCACAGATTGTTGATTTAAGAGAAAAAGCAGCCTTTAAGCGGAAGCATATTGATGGTGCGCTCAACTTGCCTTATACCATGCTTAAGTATCAATATGAAGAACTTCGTCCTGATTTGCCGGTATATTTGTATTCAGATTCATTGTCGATCACTTTGCGTGCCGCTAGATTATTAAAGAAAAAGAAGTTTTCATCAATTCACTGGCTTAAAGATGGCTTTGAACAATGGGATGGCAGAACCAAGAGTTCAAAATATTAATTCAAAAGACTTGAGATAGTGATTCTCAAGCCTTTTTTGCTATTAGGAGAAAATATGAAAAAGGTATTGGCGATCGTTGGTCCAACCGCAATTGGCAAAACAGATCTGGCAATTAAATTGGCTAAAAAATTGAACGCTCAAATCGTCTCTGGCGATTCAATGCAGATATATCAAGAAGTCGCAATTGGTACGGCCAAAGCAACAGAAGATGAACAAGCAGCAGTTAAACACTATTTAGTCGATACTCGTTCCGTTTTTGAAGATTATTCGGTTAAAGATTTTGTTGATCAGGCAACCGCAGCTATTAACGAAATTGCTGCTCAGCATTGTTTACCAATGGTCGTTGGCGGCACAGGTTTTTATGTCAACGCGTTGCTGAATAAGATGCAGCTGGGTGAAAAAACAGCAGAAGAAAGCAGCGTAACTAAAAAGTGGGAGGATTATTTAGCTCGCAATGGTCCGGAAAAGCTGTGGCAGCTGCTGGAGCAAAAAGATCCAGTGGCCGCAGCCAAAATTCCGGTGGCAAATGCCAGACGTACTTTGCGTGCTTTAACGGTTATTGAGCGAATGGGCAAGAAGTTTTCAGAACAACAGACTAGTATTCCGCCGCGATATGACTATTTGATTATTGGTTTAAATTCCAATCGCAGCGAAATTTACGCGCGCATCAACCACCGTGTAGATAAAATGATGGATGCTGGAATTTTGGATGAAGCTAAATTCATTTATGATCATCGGGATAAGGAATATCAAGTATTGCAGGCCATTGCTTATAAGGAGTTTTTCCCGTATTTTGAGCATAAGCAAACGCTTGAAGAATGCATTGACCAGTTGAAGACTTCATCACGGCGCTACGCTAAGCGGCAGCTGACGTATTTTAGAAATAAATTGCCTGTTCAGTGGTTCGATCCTTTAAACGATCCCGATTGTGATAAGAAGATTTTAAAAAAAGTGGAGGAATGGTTGAATGTTTGATCTACCAGAAAAATTGCAAAAATTAGTGAATGAAGTTGACAAACAAATTACGCCTAAGCTGGCAGAAATTGATGAGCAAATTGTTTATAACCAGGCCAAGGTGCTTAAAGCTTTTCAGGATCAAGAAGTGGCAGAGGCTGATTTAAACGGGACTACAGGCTACGGCGATGATGATACCGGCAGAGACAAGCTGGATCGAATCTATGCCGAAGTATTTCAAACTGAAGACGCTGTTGTCCGTCCGCAATTTGTTTCCGGTACCCATACTTTGTTTACAGCATTGAACGGAAACCTGAATGCCGGCGAAACGCTGACTTATTTGACCGGGATGCCTTACGATACCATGCAGGAAGTAATTGGTTTAACGCCAAAAAAGCGGGGCACTTTAATGGAACGTGGGGTCAAGTTTTCCTACGTTCCGCTTACTTCGGAAGGCCTGATTGATTATGAGCAAGCAGAAAAAATTTTAACGCGCGATCAGCCTAAAATCGTCGCTATTCAGCGTTCACGTGGCTACGCTACAAGAAAGACCTTCACTGTTGCCCAAATCAAGGAAATGATTGCTTTCGTCAAAAAGGTATCACCAAAGAGTTTGATTTTCATCGATAACTGCTATGGCGAGTTTTCTGAAAAACATGAACCAACGGAATATGGTGCTGATTTCATGGCTGGTTCTTTGATTAAGAATGCTGGTGGTGGCCTCGCAAAAACAGGTGGCTATATTGTCGGCAAAAAGGATTTGATTGCCAATACCAAAATCGCATTGACTGCACCAGGCTGCACGGATGAAGGAGCTACGCTCGATAATTTGCATGACTTTTATGAAGGCTTCTTTATTTCACCTAATGTCACTGGCATGGCGGAGAAAGGCATGATTTTCGCAGCTGCTTTGTTTGAAAAAATGGGGATGGAGGTTACGCCAAAATGGAATGAAACCCGCAGCGACATAATTGAAACCATTATTTTTGGTGATCCAAAGAAGATGCAGCAATTCGTTCAGGAGGTTCAGAAGAATTCACCTGTCGATTCTTTTGTAAAACCGGAAGCTTACCACATGCCAGGTTATGAAGACAAAGTTATTATGGCAGCCGGCAATTTCGTTTCTGGTTCAACAATTGAGTTTTCTGCCGATGGTCCGGTCCGTCCGCCTTATGCCGTATATATGCAAGGCGGTCTAACCTATGCCCATGATAAAATTGCGGTCATCAATGCTGTTAAAGATACTTTATTTAATAATTAATGAGAATCAGCAAAGCCGATGAGACTAACATTTAGTTAGTCTCATTTTTATTTTATTAAGCTTTTATAAAGATCCAAATTTTTTATTAGACCAATTTGACTTTTCAAAATTGGTCTGCTATTCTTTTATACAGTTCTAATACGAGAAAGGGAATCGATAATAGGACTGTACAAATTGATAGTTTTTTATATTTTTTAGGTGGAAAAAATGAGTAAAACAGTTACTGCAGATGATATTAGGAAAAGCGTAAAGGAAAACAACGTTCACTTTTTGAGATTATCCTTTACTGATATTAACGGTACTTTAAAGGCTGTTGAAGTTCCAATCAGCCAATTGGACGAAGTCTTAACTAACGATATTCGTTTTGATGGTTCTTCAATTGACGGTTTCGTAAGAATTGAAGAAAGCGACATGGTTTTGTACCCAGACTTTTCAAGCTGGATGGTATTGCCATGGACTGATAAAACTGGCAGCAAGATTGGTCGTTTAACTTGCTCAGTTCACAAGACTAATGGTGAACCATTTGAAGGTGACCCAAGAAACAACTTAAAGCGTGTTCTTAAGCAAATGCACGAAATGGGCTTCTCAGACTTCGATATTGGTTTTGAAGCTGAATTTCACTTGTTTAAGTTAGGTGAAGATGGCAACTGGACTACTCAAGTTCCAGATCATGCTTCATACTTTGACATGACTTCCAGCGATGAAGGTGCTGAATGCCGTCGTGATATTGTTGAAACTTTGGAAAGCATTGGCTTTGAAGTTGAAGCTGCTCACCACGAAGTAGGTGCTGGTCAACAAGAAATCGACTTCAGATTCGATGATGCTTTAACTACTGCTGACCGTGTTCAAACCTTCAAGATGGTTGTAAGACAAGTTGCTAGAAAGCACGGTTTGTTCGCAACCTTCATGGCTAAGCCAATTGAAGGTGAAGCTGGTAACGGAATGCACACCAACATGTCACTCTTTAAAGATGGCAAGAATGCATTCTACTCCAAGGATGGCGAATACCACCTTTCAAACACTGCTTTATACTTCTTGAATGGTATTTTGGAACATGCTCGCGCAATCACTGCTATTGCCAACCCAACTGTTAACTCATACAAGAGATTGATTCCTGGTTTTGAGGCTCCTGTTTACATTTCATGGGCTACTAAGAACCGTTCACCACTTGTTCGTATTCCAGATGCTGAAGAAATCAACACCCGTTTGGAAATGCGTTCAGCTGACCCAACTGCTAACCCATATCTTCTTCTTGCAGCTTGCCTTACTGCTGGTTTGCAAGGAATCAAGGAACAAAAGATGCCAATGAAGCCTGTAACTTCTAACGTCTTTGAAATGACTGAAGAAGAAAGAGCTAAGCGTAGCATCAAGCCATTACCATCAACTTTGCACAATGCTATTAAGGCATTCAAGGCTGATAAGTTGATAGAAGATGCCTTAGGTGAACACTTAACTAAGAGCTTCATTGAATCTAAAGAACTTGAATGGTCAAAATACACTCAATCAGTTTCTGATTGGGAAAGAAACCGTTACATGGGTTACTAATTCTTAATTAATATAAGAAAAACTTACTTATATATCCTCTAGATTAAAGTCGTCCTTTGTGGACGGCTTTTTCTTTAATAAAAACAACAATGCAAATGGTCAAGCTACTGGCAAGACTTACTACAAGATTGCAGGTAAGAACCTTTGGATTCCAGCAAGCAAATTGAACTTAAGATAATAATTCTTGAATGAAAAAAGAGTTGCACATGAAGTGAGTGTGCAACTCTATTTTTATGCATAAATCCGCTATAATAATCTTGATTAGATTTTGGAGGATAATTTATGACAATTGGGCAAACTTTAAAAACTTACCACCTGCACGCTGGTATGACACAAAAAGAGATGGCCGGAGGAATCGTAACGCAATCATTTAATTCAAAAGTAGAAAATGATAAGCGTAGCATCGACGCCGACCTATTAATTAAGCTGCTCACTGTCCATCATTTTGATGTAGTTAGTTTCTTCAGCCGTCTCAGCAATCAAAGCAAAAATCAATACAATTCCTATTATGAGATTGAATCAGAAATTACTTTTGCTAAAAATACTAAAAACCTTGCCAAGTTAAAGGAAATTGAAACCAAATTAAATCAAAAAGATAATGATTTACCATCCTGGCTTAAATTTAGATTAGAATTAGCCTACGCCTGGGTAACTCATTCCAATGACCATATTTCTACCGAATTGAAGGCAAAAGTAAAGTCACTAATTGTCGGCGAAGACTGGGACCGCATGTCATTTTACTTTTTAAGTCAAGCAGTTGTCTTGATGGACATTGAAACTTCCTATGAATTGGTTAAATCAGCCTTCTCGGCCTTTAAAAAACATCCGGTGTCAGATCCCTTCACGCTGCAGTTTGTTTCTTGGATTGCCGTAAATTTCTTGAATTGCTGCTACCATGAGAAGGCGGATGAATCCTACACGCGGCTCCCAATTAAGTTTTTAAGAGAATTGCCAGTCACTCCAGAGATTGGTTTTAGCGATTTGCTAGCAACATATTATGAATCGTTATTTAAGCATGATGATGAAACGAAAAATGAAATAATTCATATTTTGAAGAAGGGCAATTATTACCCGTTAATTAAGGACACAGTAGCTTAAAGAGGCATCGACCGAAAAAAGTCGATGCTTTTTTATGCAAATATGAATATTTTAGGACTTTATACAGAAAAGAACATATTATTAATCTGAAACTTCGAATAGGGAAAAGAAATAGAGATAGATATGAGAATAGCACAACAATTAAAGAGAACCAGAATTCTCCTTGGTCTGACGCAAGCTGAAATGATTGATAATATTATGACAATTTCTTTTTATTCTAGGGTTGAGCATGAAAAGCATGATATTACAATCAATGATCTAATAGATATTTTAAATGATCATCACATGTCTTTATACGATTTCTTCTCAGGGATAACCGAATTAAGAACCGAAGATCAAATTATTCAAGATCAGCTGAAATTGGCTTTTTATGAAGAAAAAGTTGATGAATTAAAAGCGTTAAAGCCGAAAATTCGCAATTATCAATTGGAACTGGAAAGAAAGCTGATGCTTGCAATTTTGCAAGAAAACGTCGACCAATTATCTCCAAAATTAAAACAAGAAATGAAGTACCGTATTATCAAAATAGGTGCTTGGAATAGCCGCAGTCTTTGGGAATTCATAATCTTAATGTCACTCTATGATTATGAAGAGGTCAAAATACTAATGAAGATAGTCGACGAAAAAATAAGTGCGTTGTCTTTAGTCGATTCACGGCAAATGATTGCGTTGGCTAATTTAAAACTGGCTTTTGCTCTTCGCTGTCTGCATGAAAATGACCGCATCAATGCTGTTAGAGTTTTAAACGAAATTGACCAGTTGCCTTTCTTGGCAATTACTTTCACGCCTAAAATTCTGGCTCAATATTATCAAGCTGTCATCGCTCATGATCAAGAAAAAAAGCAGCTAATCATGAATGCGTTAAAAGACTTTGGCTATCAATTTAGTTTAGAAGGATTTTATTTATGCAAATTGGTGACAGATTAAAGCAGATGCGCCTGTTCCTTGGACTTGATAAGAAGAAAATGGCTGCTGGCATCATTGATCAATCTTTTTATTCAAGGGTTGAAAACAACCAGAATGAAATCAGAGTAGAGACCCTGCTTGCCTTGCTAAAGGCGCACAATATTTCTCTGCTTGATTTTCTAAAAGACAGTGGTGATACAAAGCCAAAAAATCTTCCTTATCAAGAAATAATTGAAGCAGCTTATTCCGAAAAGAATGCGGCCAGTCTGATAGCAATTTTGAATGACCCGAACTTTACAAATCAAAAGTACAAGCAGGTGATTTCATTACTCCTAACAGATTTGGGCGATACCCAATATCGCAGCCAGGTATGCGCGGTTTTGTTACCAGGATAATCAGCGTGACGAATTCGAAAAAGCGCTCAATTATTTGAACCGCTTGCCTGATTCAAAGCTGATTTTGCTGCAAAAAGTAACGGTCAAGTATTATCAAGCTCGACTAAAGCATCAATCTGAAAAAGCAGAACAAATTAAATATCTTCTGGGAATCTCTGGTTACCAGTTAAATTAATTTTAACCCAAAATAGGCTATAATAAGTTGTTAACTATTTTGAGATTGGGGTAAATTATGGGACTACCATTTAAAGCAATTGCTGTCGATATGGATGGCACCTTTTTAAATGAAAAACACGACTTTGACCATGAAAAATTTCGTGAAATTTTGACTGAACTGCATCAGCGTCAAGTTAAGTTTATTATTTCATCTGGAAGACCATATGTCCGCTTGCGCAAAGACTTCGCCGACTTTTATTCAGAATTGTCTTTTGTGACTTCTAATGGTGCGCGTTTAATCGAGAATGATCAGGAAGTGGTTCTTCAGCAATTGGCAAGAAAAGATGCAATCGGCGTGATTGATTTTGTTAATCAAAGATATGCTGATGCAACCACTTTGGTTTTCCATACCAAACAATCCTACATTAACAGGGATGCCCCCAAGGATGTAAAAGAATTCTTGGAATACTTTGCCGGCTCCTGCATTGAAGTTTCAGATTGGTCTGTCTTGCCGGAAAATGGTATTTTGGGAGTAACTTTCCATGTGCCTGATAGCAGTATTGCTAAAGAAATTGAAGCTGCGTATAACCAAGAATTTGGGCAAAAGATTTCCGCCTTTGCTTCAGCTAAAAATGCGGTCGATGTTAATGCTTACGGCGTCAATAAAGGTGAGGGCCTGAAACTGCTGCTTGAAAAGATGGACTTAACCGGCGATGATTTAATGGCCTTTGGCGATGGCGGCAATGACGTTGAAATGCTGCAGTTTGCCAAATATTCCTACGCGATGAAAAATGGCAGTCAGGAAGCAAGAGACGCGGCTAAATATTTGGCTCCAGCTAATACCGAAGATGGCGTTTTTAAGGTGATTAAAAATTATCTCAGCAATAATTAGAAAAGGCAGTGGCTTTTGAAGTCACTGCTTTTTGTATTACAATTATATTAGCTAAATTTATTAAGAGACGAGGAAATAATAATGGCAGACGAAATTACTGTTAACTTTGAAGCACGTAATCCAAGCGGAATCAAATTATTGAGCCGTTTGTACAACGAACACCTGGTTTTAAATGATATCGGCGTGCGGCTTGACGATCAATTGACTAAGGGTGAAGAAATCACTGTTCCTAACCAAGAAGATATGAAAAATTTGGACGATGTTTTTAAGAAAAATGTTGAAATCTTCACTGAAATTGGAGAAAAGTACGAAAATACTAAGAAATTTGCCAACAACTTTTCTGGCAGTACCAAGGAATTTGCTGAAAAGCTGATGATTGAATTGGCCGACTTTAATGATGGTGTAGCTGACATCGCTGATACTGAAGGCGGCATGGCAGCTTATGATGATGACAAGCTTAATGATTGGATCAATAAGATAATGGGCGAAATTGTCGAAACCAACGAGGCTTTCAGTAAATTAACCCAAGAATAACTTTAGAATAAAAAAGGCGTCTGGCAGTTGCCAGGCGCTTTTTTCGTGAGAATTTAATTTAGATTTTTTAAACAAAATAATTTAACTTCAGAAATATTTTTTACTTGTCTTCGTAACCCTTTGGGTGACTCTTATGCCAATTCCAAGCAGTTCTGATGACGTCATCAACGTTTTCATGCTTTGGTGACCAGCCCAAAATAGTTCTTGCTTTGGTTGAATCGGCAACCAAGCTGTCTGGATCGCCGCCACGACGTGGACCCATTGTGTAAGGAATGTCGATGCCGGTAACTTTTTTAGCAGATTCCAAAATTTCAATGTTGGAATAGCCATGAGCAGTACCCAAATTAAAGACATCTGACTTGTTGGTCTTCATTAAGTGCTTAAGAGCCAAGATGTGAGCATCGATTAAGTCTTCAACCTGAACGTAGTCACGGACGTTGGTGCCGTCCTTGGTGTTGTAATCATCACCAAAGATAGTGAACTTGCCATCGCCTGAAATTGCACTCTTTAAAATATTTGGAATAAGGTGAGTTTCTGGGGCGTGGTCTTCACCGATCGTTCCATCTTCAGCTGCACCAGCAACGTTGAAGTAACGAAGGGCAGTGTACTTAATACCGTCAGCTTTGTCAGCCCAAGCCATAATCTTTTCCATCATCATCTTGGTTTCGCCATATGGGTTGATTGGATCAAGCGGCGTATCTTCAGTGATAGGCAGTTTCTTAGGAACGCCATAAGTTGCGGCACTGGATGAGAAGATCAAATGTTTGGTACCAGCATCATTCATTGCATTTAATAGTGAAATCATGCCAGTAACATTGTTGTCGTAATACTTAAGCGGCTTTTTAACTGATTCTGGAACCAGTGAATAAGCAGCAAAGTGCATGACAGCATCAATTTTTTCATCACGCAAGATCTTGCTTACCAAAAAGGTATCCTCAATATCGCCTTGATAAAACTTGGCCTTTGGGTCAACAGCTTTTCTGTGGCCGGTGTATAAAGCATCAAGGACGACGACATCGTCGCTTTCAGCAACCAACTTCTTAACGGCATGCGAGCCAATATAGCCTGCACCACCAATAACTAAAACACGCATTTTCGTGCTCCTTTTTTAATTGTGAAGTCTATTATCTATCTTTTTCAAAACACCTTAAGTATAACATTTATCAATCTGATCGTAGAATTTTCTGGCGTGCTAAAATAATGGTAGTTAAACTTTCTAAGAGGTAATTGCTTTGAAAAAGAAAAAATCAATTTATACCAAAGACGTCATCTTGGTAATGGCGGCGTCATTCTTCTTTATGTTCGGGACGATGTTTATCAATCCGTTGATTAATGGTTATGCAAAAAGCTTGGGTGCTTCTTCGGCTTTTGCAGGCTTAATCGTTGGTATTATGAGTATCGCAGCGATGTTTTTAAGACCGGTTGCGGGAAATTTGACCGATCGTTTTTCAAAATATCGTTTGTCTTTAATCGGGGGGATTCTGATTTTTATCGGAATTCTCGGTTATATTTTGACGCCGACGAGTCAGTGGCTGCTTTTGTTTAGATTAATTAATGGTGCCGGCTATGTTCTTTGCACAGTCTGCATGACTACCTGGCTGGCATTTCTAGTGCCGCGGGAGCACGTTGGCGAAGCGATGGGCTTTTATGGCTTAATGAATGCTTTGGCAATGGCGGTCGCACCAGCTATTTCGATTAATCTCTATCAAAAAATCGGCTATCGGCATTCAATTTATCTAGCTTCTGCTTCAGCCTTGTTAATGATTTTTGCCATTCAGTTTGTTGGCGATCATGCTTTGCCTAAAAAGAATGCTGCTAAAAAGAAAAAAGGCTTCAAGATTATTCAAGGCAATGTATTGCCTGTCGCCATTCTGACTACTTTGTTTGCTTTGCCGTATTTCACAACGCAGGCAGATATCGTAACTTATGTTGAGCAGCGGCATATCAATGTTGCCGTTGGTTCATACTTTATGATCTATGCTGTAATTTTGCTGGTTATCAGAATCGGGCTTAAGACTTATTTTGATACCGTGCGTTTTGGCATTTGGTTCTGGATCAGCACAGTTGCTACCGCGGCTTATATTCTGTTGTTGGGCTTTATGAATAATAACTGGGAAATGGCACTGGCTGCCGCTGGAATGGCAGTGGGTTATGGCGTCATTTATTCGGTTCTGCAGTCAACGGCTTTACTACTGGCTCCAATTAGCGAGCAAGGCTTGGCCAGTTCAACATTTTATCTTGGACTTGATATCGGGATGTCGCTTGGCCCGATCCTGAGTGGAATTGTTGACAGTCTTTTGCCGATCGAATGGTTTTATCCAGTTGAATTAGTTATCATTCCAATTGCTGTTATTGTTTACTTTAGCTATCGCAAACGGCTCAATGGTGCAATTGACGACCACTAATAGAAAAATGAGGCAAGAAAATGAGCAAATATCAGGTAAAAACACGCTTAGGCGATAAAGAGTGGCAAATCTTCAATCATGTCCGCGATCATGAATTTATTTGTGATACGGTTGATAACGATGCTGGTCCGAATCCGGTTGAATATTTGTGTGGCGCAGTTAACTCTTGTATTACCATGTCAGCTGGGATGATTATCAAAGCCCATAAGATAGCAGTCAGCAATTTTAAATTAACGACAACGGCTGAAACAGAAGATTTAGGCCATGGCAAGAGCGATGTATCTGCAATGGAGATTCTGGTTAGTTTTGATAGTCAGATGAATGATGAAGAGAAGCAAAAGTTCCTTGATCATGTATTGCATGTTTCAACAGTTTACCAAACGGTTAAAAAAGCAGCAAAAATCACCGTCAAATTGGCATAAAAAAGTCTGGGTTTTTCCCAGACTTTTTTCTTTTCTAATATTCATCTTGAATTCTTTGCTCTTCGTAAAGAGAACGTCCGCCCAAAAGGTCAAGAATGTAGTAGGCGATGAAGGTTGTTAAAATCATTGGCAAGACCTGTTGCACGGTCCCGACCATTTCTGTCAGTAAAATAACCGCGGTTAAAGGAGCCTTGGCAATTGCTCCGAAGTAGACTGCCATTGAAATGATAATGATGTGTGGGTAATAGACGCTGTTTAAGAAGTTGTTGTGAACCAAAATATTGGCGAAGATAACCCCTAATAATGCTCCCAATACCAGAAATCGGCATAAAGGTACCGCCAGGTACGGATGTCCCATAGGAAAGCATGGAGTAAATAAACCGAATCAAAAACAGGATCATCGCTAGCCAGATAAAGGTCATTGAACCTTTACTCAAACTGGATTCAAATTCATGCTTAAACAAACTGGTGATCAGTAAATGCGAACCGCCCAGCAGGTGAGCATTGTACAAACCAACTGGAATCACAAGAAGCAGCGGGATAATGCTGTGATATTTTCTTGGGATCAGTGTGATTTTGCTGAAAATCGGTTTTAAACTAAGCAAGCAGTAGTGATAAACATAAGCCCCAGTACGATGCCGATTAAAGGCAAAGCCCAGTATGCATGAAGCGGCATCGTATTCTTGACTGGCAAATATAAGCAAGGCTTGGTGCCAAGGCAGATGATTACCATTAAGAAAATATAGGGGATTAAAAGCGGATGGTGCGTAGCCATGATTGGATATAAATGATAAATTGCACGCATCCCTTGATCGATAACCCATCTAAAAATACTGACAACCAGTCCCGTGATCACGCCAACGGAAATTCCGCGGCCGAATACGAAGGACAAATGAGGGATCAAAGGACGATTTAAAATTTCACTTGGTTTTTTAATCATTCTTTTTGCTTCCGGCAATAATATAGTTATATCCTATCATTTTTTGACAAAAAAAAGACAGCTTACGCGGCTGTCTTTCATTTCTTTATCTATTTTTGCCCCATGCCCATGGATCTTCGTGCCAATGACGCAAAACCTCGTATTGTTCACTTGTAATATGGGATGAATCTTTTTCTTTCTTCAGCAGTTCAGGGTAGGAAAGAAGCGGAGCATATTTAACATCGGCTTTTGCAAAGTTCTTTTTAGCATCTGGAAGATAGTAGGTAAAAATGGAGCTGACGCCGATGACATGACCGCCATCTTTTTCAGTCGCATTAACAGCATTTAAAACGGAGCCACCCGTTGTAATCAAATCATCGATTAAGACAATTTTGTCGTCTTTAGTGAAACGACCTTCGATTTGCTTGCCCTTGCCGTGATCCTTTGGCTTTGGCCGTACATAAATCATTGGCAGTTGCAATTTTTCTGCAACCCAAGCTGCGTGTGGAATTCCGGCAGTTGCGACACCACCAATAATCGTGACATCAGGGAATTCTTTTTTGATTAAGTCCGCTAAGTCACTGGCAATCCTGTCGCGGAGATCTGGGTAAGAGACAGTCAACCGCAAGTCTGTGTATATTGGTGAAAGCATGCCGCTGGCATAAGTACAAGGCTTATCTGGTGAAATTGTAATGATTTTTTCTTCGATTAACTTAGAAATAATTTGATCTTGATGCATTTTAACTAAACTCCTTCTTAATTGCTTCATATGCTGCTTGCGGATCACTGGCTAAAGTGATTGGTCGGCCGACAACGATTGCGCTGGAGCCGAATTCTTTTGCTTGACTTGGAGTTGCTGTCCGGGCTTGGTCATCGTTGCCGTTTGCCTTTGGCCGTATGCCAGGAGTAACGTATAAAAAGTCATCGCCGACTTCTTGGTGCAAGCTTTTAACTTCAAGTGGTGAACAAATTACGCCGTCTGCGCCGGCTTTTTTTGCCATCTTCGCTAAAGCGATAACTTGCTTTTTCATTGGCAAATCGCAGTGCTGTTCGTTTTTAAGCACGTCGTCTGAGATTGAAGTAAGTTCGGTAACAGCGAGCAATTTAGGTACGCTCTTGCCAGCTGGGGTTCCTTGGATCAGGCCTTGTTTGGCTGCAGAAATCATTTTGCTGCCGCCTAAAGCATGAACAGTAGTATATTTAATGCCTAATTGAGCCAACTGCTTGGCTGCACTGTAGACGGTATTGGGAATATCGTGCAATTTTAAATCCAAAAAGATTTGGTAGCCTTGATTAGCTAACTCTTTAACGATTGCCGGACCTTCATGATAAAAAAGCTCCATGCCAACTTTGATCGTTGTTTCTTCTGGCTTGCCTAGGTTTGACAAAATATCTTTTAATTTTTCTTGATTATCAACGTCAAGTGCAACAATTACTGGTCTTGCCATATTTCCTCCACATAGAAAAAAGCCTATACTGGCGCAGAGAAAACGCACAAGTATAGACTTGTCCTAGTGAAATTTGAGTCAAATTTTCAACTTGCGGTCTCTCTGTACCGTTTAAAGTTTTACTTGAAGTGAGTGTACCACCTCGCTTGAAAAAAGACAAATTAATTTTTAACTTTGAAAAATAATCAAATACGTGTAAAATCTACTCCAAATGTAAGTCAAAAAATAAGCGAATGTCGGTGAGCATTCATTTTTGGAGGAAAATTATGACAAAAATCAGCGTCAAATTACCAGGTTTAAACTTAAAGAATCCAGTTATGCCAGCCAGCGGTACTTTTGGTTTTGGCGATGTTCCTGCAGCTAATAAATTTGATTTGAACAAATTAGGGGCAATGGTCATCAAAACCACGACTCCACAAGCAACAACAGGAAATCCGCAGCCACAAATCGCTGTTTTGGACGATGGCGTTTTGAATTCAGTTGGTTTGACCAATCCTGGAGTAGATGCAGTTATTAGTGACAAATTGACCAAATTCAGGAAGAAATATCCAGAATTGCCAATCATGGCAAGTGTCGGTGGCGACGATGAAGCAGGCTATGTCGAAGTTGCACGCAAATTATCTGCTTCTGGCTTAGTCAATGCTTTGGAAATCAACGTTTCTTGCCCTAATGTAGCAAGAGGCGGCATGAGTTTTGGCGTTCACCCTGATGTGATTGAAGATTTAACCAAAAAAATTAAGGATGTAGTGAATATCCCAATCTATGTGAAATTGACGCCTAATGTAACGGATATTGTTGAAATTGCTAAAGCCGCCCAAGCTGGTGGTGCAGATGGTATTTCAATGATTAATACTGTTTTAGGGATGGAAATCGATCTTAAAAGCAGAAAACCGGTCTTAGGCCACAATATGGGTGGTTTTTCTGGTCATGCAATTAAGCCAATCGCTATTCGCATGATTGCTCAAGTTCATCAAGCAGTTGATTTGCCAATCATTGGGATGGGCGGCATTGAAACTGCTGAGGATGTGGTTGAATTCTTCTTAGCTGGTGCTAGCGCTGTCGCAGTTGGTACTGCCCACTTTAAGGATGCTTTAGCTTGTCCGCGTATTGCTGAAGCCTTGCCAGAAGTGCTGGATAAAATGAACGTTGATGATATCAGCGATCTGGTCGGTCAGGTTCGTTTTAATTAAAAGAAATCTTAAAGGCGGTTGACAAATAAGCTGTTGACAAGTATATTTAAATCAATCAATGTCCTTTTAAATTAGTCCCGTGAGGCTAGCAAAGTGGCTCAATTAAAGTTTAGAAATAACTTTACTAAGATGCTCCTAGTCTAACTAGACTGGGAGCTTTTTTCATGGGCAGAATCAGGAGGAAAGATAATGGCAAAGCAAATTTGGGATGAACTTGCTATGAAGCGAGCTTTGACCAGAATTACTTATGAAATCATTGAACGCAATAAGGGAACTGAAAATTTGGTTCTAGTTGGAATTAAAACTCGCGGCGTTTATTTATCTAAAAGAATTCACGATCGAATTCAAAAACTAGAAGGCGTTGACGTTCCTTTAGGTCAGCTTGATATTACACTTTATCGTGATGACCGCCATGATGCTTCGCTCAAGCAGGATCCAGTAGTTAACGACAGTCATGTCGGCGTTGATATCAATGACAAAAACGTAGTTTTAATCGATGATGTAATTTATACGGGACGCACAATTAGAGCTGCCATGGATGCTTTGATGGATCAAGGTCGTCCTAGCTCAATTGCCGTAGCGGTTCTTGTTGATCGCGGTCACCGTGAATTGCCAATTTGTGCTGATTTTGTCGGTAAAAATATTCCTACTTCTAATGATGAGCACGTCGCAGTCATGGTGAAGGAAATTGATAAACAAGATGAAGTGGTGCTGAAGGCATTGCCTCACTCATAAGAAAATTAATCAACCATTTAATTGACTCCAGAGAGGGCCAAAACGGTTGTGCATTTTTGATGTACACGAAAGACCGTAGCCTGGAGTTCAATTGAACTTCAGGCTTTTTTATACAAAGGTGGAAAAATGGAAAATCTAAATCTTGTTAGTTTGCCAAATTTTGTAAGTGTTGAAAATCTTAAAAAAGAAGAAGTTACGAGTTTAATCAAACGCGCTGAATACTTTAAAAAAGGCGGTGCGGTTCTTGATTTAACCAAACCGGTTTATGTTACCAACATGTTCTTTGAAGATTCCAGCCGGACTCATACCAGTTTTGAAATGGCTGAAAGAAAATTAGGATTGACAGTGATCCCGTTTGATCCAGCTCATTCATCAGTTAATAAAGGTGAAACTCTATATGATACTTCATTAATTATGAATGCTTTGGGTGTCAACTTAGAAGTCATTCGTCATTCACAAAACGAATACTATGAAGATTTGATTCATCCAAAATCCTATCAACATTTGAACATCGGCGTTGTTAACGCAGGTGACGGCAGCGGTCAGCACCCATCTCAATGCATGCTTGATATGATGACGATTCATGAACATTTCGGCCATATTAAAGGACTTAAGGTTGCTATCGTCGGTGATATCACTAATTCTAGAGTTGCCAAAAGCAATATGGAACTTTTGACCAGACTTGGTGCCAAGGTTTACTTCTCAGGCCCAGATTACTGGTATGACCACGCTAATGACAAGTACGGTGAATTCAAGCCACTCGATGAATTGGTCCCTGAAATGGACGTCATGATGTTGCTTAGAGTACAACATGAACGCCACGCTGGTGATCCAAACGAAAAGACTTTTAGTGCAGAAAGCTATCATGAAAAGTATGGCATCAATCAAAAGCGTTATGACGAATTGAAACCAGACACAATCATCATGCACCCAGGTCCAATCAACCATGGTGTTGAGCTTGATGGCAAATTAGTTGAAGCGCCTAAGTGCATGTTCTTCAGACAAATGCAAAATGGCGTCTTCATGAGAATGGCAATGCTTGAAGCGGTAATTCGCGGCCGCAAGTTAGGAGGACTCGAATAAATGACGACAGTAATCAAGAACGGAACGGTTTATCAAAATGGCCGTTTGCTTCAAGCAGATGTTTTAATTGAAAAAAACAAAGTTAAAGCAATCGGGCAAGATTTAACCGGTGACCATGTAATCGATGCTTCAGGCAAACTAGTGAGTCCAGGTCTCGTCGATGTTCACGTTCATTACCGTGATCCTGGTCAAACCTATAAAGAAGATATTCATACCGGTAGTTTAGCTGCTGCTCATGGCGGTTTTACTACTGTTGGGGCCATGCCAAACGTTACACCGGTTCCTAACACTCCCAGTCTGATCAAAAAGATGATCGCCGAAAATAAGAAAAAAGGCGTTGTGCATATTTTGCAGTATGCGCCGGTAACCGTTGATCAAACTAGTGATGAAATTCCTGATTATGCAGCATTAAAAAAGGCTGGTGCTTTTGCCTTAAGCAATGACGGTCATGGCATTCAAAGCGCGCAGACAATGTATCTGGCAATGCAGAAGGCTAAAGAAAACAATTTGATCATCGCAAGTCACTGCCAAGATAATGCTTTATATCAAAAGGGCGTCATTAATGAAGGCGAAAAAGCCAAAGAATTGAATTTGCCGCCAATTACGGAATTGGCTGAAACTACGCAAATTGCGCGTGATTTGCTTTTAGCACAAAAAACAGGCTGCCACTATCACATCTGCCACGTTTCAACAGCAACTAGCGTTGATTTGGTTCGCATTGCCAAAGCACGCGGAATCAATGTTACTTGTGAAGCTGCACCGCACTACTTGCTGTTAACGGACAGCGATATTCCAAGCGACAACCCATACTTTAAGATGAATCCGCCATTACGATCCAAAGAGGATCAAGCAGCCTTAGTAGTTGGTCTGCTGGATGGTACGATTGACTTTATTGCCACTGATCATGCCCCACATGCTAAAAGCGAAAAAGAAGGTAGCTTCCGCAACTCTGCTTTTGGTATCACCGGCAGCGAAACAGCATTTTCAACTTTATACACTAAGTATGTTAAGACAGGCATTATTAAGTTGGAAAAATTGCTAAGTTTAATGAGCGATGTGCCAGCTGATAAATTTGGTCTCAAGAATTGTGGTCATTTGGAGGCTGGAGCTGAAGCTGATATTGCAATTTTTGACTTAAAGCATGAAGCAGAAATCAAGGAAGAAGATTACTTGTCCAAAGGCGTCAATTCACCATTTACCGGCGAAAAAATCTATGGTCAAACAGTCATGACAATCGTCAGCGGTAAGGTAGTTTACGAGCGGGGTGAAGAAAATGAGTAAGAAATACTTAATTTTAGAAGATGGCTCAATTTATGAAGGCAAAAGTTTCGGTGCTAATACAGAAACAGTCGGTGAAGTTGTTTTCACAACTGGTATGACCGGCTATCAAGAAGCAATTACCGATCAATCATATGCTGATCAAATTTTGGTATTTACTAATCCATTGATCGGCAACTACGGTATTACTTTAGCCGACTATGAGTCACTTGAACCTGGCATTAAAGGCGTAATCTGTCACCAAGTTGCGCGGCATCCTACCAACTGGAGAATGCAAACAACTTTGCCGAAGTTCTTGGAGCATTTGAATATTCCAGGCATTCAAGGAATTGATACGCGGGAATTGGTTAAAAAGCTGCGGGTCCACGGAACTTTGCGCGGCAAG
The DNA here is from genome assembly GCF_002417895.1 of Lactobacillus sp. UBA5813. Classification (NCBI taxonomy): domain Bacteria; kingdom Bacillati; phylum Bacillota; class Bacilli; order Lactobacillales; family Lactobacillaceae; genus Lactobacillus; species Lactobacillus sp. UBA5813. The sequence goes on along the minus strand of NZ_DICZ01000017.1, from coordinate 44,382 downwards.
ATCGCCGCTTCTAAAGATGATGCTGAAAAAATTGCAGCAGACTTAAAGCAAAAGCAGGTTACCAAAGGCGTTATCAGTCGGGTTTCAACCAAAACGCCATATCCTGTTCCCGGTTCTAAGCGCAATATTGTGGTAATTGATTTTGGAATCAAGCACAGTATTTTAAGAGAGTTGGCTAAGCGCGACTGCAACTGTATCGTCTTCCCGTATACGGCAACGGCCAAGCAGGTTTTAGGTCTTCATCCAGATGGCGTGCTTTTATCTAACGGTCCTGGTGACCCAGAAGAAATGATTGAGGCCACTAAGATGGTTCGGGAAATAGAAAAGCATGTTCCACTGATGGGAATTTGTATGGGTCACCAAGTATTTGCCTTGGCTAACGGTGCTAAAACATACAAGATGAAATTCGGCCACCGTGGTTTTAACCATCCGGTAAGAGAAATTGCAACAAGCAATATTGGTTTTACTTCGCAAAACCATGGTTATGCAGTAGCCGCTGATTCAGTTGATAAAGACAATTTAATGATTACCCACGTTGAAGTAAACGATGGAACAGTTGAGGGATTGCGTCACAAGAAATATCCTGCATTTTCAGTTCAATTCCACCCAGACGCCACGCCTGGTCCTCACGATGAAGATTCATTGTTTGATGACTTTATGTCAATGATTGATCAAAGAAAGGAAGAAAAGCGTCATGCCTAAGAGAAAAGATATTCATAAAATTATGGTGATCGGTTCTGGCCCAATCATTATTGGTCAAGCCGCTGAATTTGACTATTCAGGTACTCAGGCATGTTTAGCCTTGCGTGAAGAAGGTTATGAAGTAGTTTTGGTAAACTCTAATCCAGCTACAATCATGACTGATACAACCATTGCCGATAAAGTTTATATCGAACCACTGACAGTTGAATTTGTTTCTAGAATTATTTGCCAAGAATATCCAGATGCAATTTTGCCAACTCTTGGTGGCCAAGTTGGATTAAACATGGCTTTGGCTCTTTCAAAAACTGGCATCTTGGATGAGTTGCATATTGAACTTTTGGGAACAAAGCTTGATTCAATTGAACAAGCCGAAGATCGTGAAAAGTTCAAGGAATTGTGTAAGAGTTTAGGCGAACCAGTTCCACCATCATTGACTGTTCACCATGTTCAAGAAGCTTTGAATTTTGCCGATAAGATCGGTTATCCGATTATCGTTCGTCCAGCCTTTACGATGGGTGGTACCGGTGGTGGTATCTGTAAGAATAGAGAAGAATTGGCTCGTATTTGTAAAAATGGGTTGGAACTTTCACCAGTTACTGAATGTTTGATTGAACAATCAATTGCTGGTTATAAAGAAGTCGAGTTCGAAGTAATGCGCGACAGTCACGATAATGCAATGATTGTCTGCTGTATGGAAAACTTTGATCCGGTTGGTATTCACACGGGGGATTCAATTGTCTTCTCACCGTCACAAACTTTATCTGATAAGGAATACCAAATGCTCAGAGACTGTTCATTGCGTTTAATCAGAGCGCTTAAGATCGAAGGTGGCTGCAACGTTCAGCTTGCCTTGGATCCTAACAGTTTCAATTACGACGTAATTGAAGTTAACCCAAGAGTTTCTCGTTCTTCAGCCTTGGCTTCAAAGGCAACTGGTTATCCAATTGCTAAGATGGCAGCTAAGATCGCTGTTGGGATGACTTTGGATGAAATCAAGAATCCAGTTACGGGCACAACTTATGCAGAATTTGAACCAGCTTTGGACTATGTTGTCTGCAAGATTCCACGCTGGCCATTTGATAAATTCCCAAAGGCAGATCGTGTATTGGGTACGCAAATGAAGGCCACTGGTGAAGTAATGGCTATCGGTCGTACTGCTGAAGAAGCCTTTCAAAAGGCAGTCAGATCGCTTGAAATTGATGAAAAAGATTTGTATTCACCTGAAGCACATGCTGCAAGCGATGATCAGCTGGAAACCAAGCTGGTTAAGGCGCAAGATAATCGACTTTTCTACTTGGCTGAAGCATTCAGAAGAGGCTACAGTCTTGAAGATGTTCACGAACTAACTAAGATCAACTGCTACTTCTTGGATATCGTTAAGCACATGGTCGAGATGGAAAAGACCTTGAAACATCATGAAGATGATGTTGAAGTTTTGAGAACCGCTAAGAAGTATGGCTTTTCTGATCAGACAATTGCCAATTTATGGGATGAAGATGTCGATGATATCAGAAATTTGCGGAAAGCAAATGGCATTATTCCGGTTTATAAGATGGTTGATACCTGTGCTGCCGAATTTGAATCAAAGACGCCATATTTCTACTCAACTTATGATGGTGAAAATGAAAGTCATAAGACAGGCAAAAAGTCAGTTTTGGTTATTGGTTCGGGCCCAATCAGAATTGGTCAGGGTGTTGAATTTGATTACGCCACTGTTCACTGTGTTAAGGCTTTGCAAAAGATGGGCTATGAAGCAATTGTTATTAACTCTAACCCCGAAACGGTTTCTACTGACTTCTCAATTTCTGATAAGCTTTACTTTGAACCATTAATTCTTGAAGATGTATTGAACGTTTGCGACTTGGAAAAGCCAGGAGGCGTAATTGTTCAATTCGGTGGTCAAACTTCAATAAACTTGGCTGCCAGTCTTGAAAAACACGGCATTAAGATTTTGGGTACCAAGGTTAAAGATGTTAACCGTGCTGAAGACCGTGAATTATTCGATGAAATCATTAAGGATCTTCATTTGAATCAACCAAAAGGCCTTACTGCAACAACGCATGAAGGCGTACTTGAAGCAGCAGATCGCTTAGGCTACCCAGTTTTGGTTCGTCCATCCTATGTTTTAGGTGGGAAGGCAATGGAAATTGTCTACAGCAAGGACGAACTTGAAGAATACTTGCATGACCACGTTGATATCGCAGCCGACCACCCAATTTTGGTTGACGATTATCTTGATGGTCGCGAATGTGATGTTGATGCCATCTGTGACGGCAAGACGGTTCTTTTGCCAGGAATTATGGAACATATTGAACATGCCGGCGTTCACTCAGGTGACTCAATGGCCGTTTACCCACCACAAACCTTTACTGATGAAGTGAAAGAAAAGATTACCGATGTCACTAGAAAGTTGGCTTTGAAACTCAACTGTATCGGTATTATGAATATTCAGTTTATCGTGCGTGACGGTCAAGTTTATGTCATCGAAGTTAACCCAAGAGCTTCAAGAACGGTACCATTCTTAAGCAAGATTACGGGGATTGAAATGGCCCAAGTTGCTACACGCGTAATTATGGGTGAAAATTTGACCGAGCAAGGCTATAAAGATGGTTTGGCACCGGAGCCTGAAATGATCAGTGTTAAGGCCCCAGTCTTCAGCTTCAGCAAATTAGCCGATATTGATTCTTACCTTGGACCTGAAATGAAATCTACTGGTGAAGTTATGGGTTCTGACCATACCTTTGCGAAAGCTTTGTTCAAGGCCTTTGCAGGAGCTAAAATGAAATTGCCTGAAAATGGCAACGTGCTTTTAACCATTGAAGATCGTGACAAACAAGCTATTTTGCCTATTGCTAAGAGATTTGCTCGAATCGGCTATCGAATTTTCGCAACCAAAGGTACGGCAGAATTCTTACGTGACAAAGGTTTGCATGTGGAATTAGTTTCTAAGGTTCATGAAAATTGCGATAACAACATTTTGAGCGAACTCAAGCAAGAGAAGATTGATTTGGTGATCAACACGATGGGCCATGATTTGGAAAAGAATTCTGATGGTTTCATCATTCGGCAAACTGCAATTCAACAAAACATTCCATTGCTGACGGCATTGGATACTGCTGATGCGCTTTTGACAGCACTTGAAAATCGTTCATTTGCGACTGAAAGTTTGGATTAATAATTAAATATTTGAAATAAAAAAGTGTTAGTCATAAACTAACACTTTTTGCTTTTATTCTAAAAGAAACCCAAAGAGAAAATTCTAGTTATTTCTGATAAAACTTAATCTCAGTACCGGCCAAATCAACCGTATAGGTTTCTTCTTCAAGTGGTCGCTTGGTCATTCCTTCGTCTGTAGAGTAAATGATCAAAGCAACTTTGGCGCCAATCGGAAGTTGGTAATAAGTTGGCTGCAGCTTGAAATCAAGGTCAACAAATTGACCAGCTTCAATCTTCCTTGGCTTCTTCATATCCTTGTAATTTTGCAAGTTCATATGAGCTTTAGTAATCAATTTAGCATGCGTTAATTTATCAGGAACAAATTCTTGCAGCGTATCTGTACCAAAACGGTAGCCGAGTTCTTGTCCACCATGCATTAAGAACTTTGGCGTAGGAGTCAAACGTTTGCGATCGCCAAGTTCAACAAGAGCTACTGAAAGCTGCCCTTTAGGCAATGAGCCGCTTACTCTGACTTTAACTTCTGGTCGACCAACGATTGTTACTGGATGGATAAATTCATCTGTCACAAAACGCAGGCTGCGTTTAGCCCATTTTTCATCACCACAAATAAATTTGTATTGCCATTCGCTTTCTGAAATTTTAGCTTCTTTGAAGTCTTTACCGCCCACATCGACAAAACTCTTCTTCTCTTTGCCATTGCCGTCTTTATGAAGCTCACCATCATCAGTTGGGTAGTAGGTAGCTGCTTGACCAATTTCATTAGACCAGTCATCTTCTTCATGCCAGGTATCTGCATGAAGATTGTCCTGAATCATGACCGTTGACCATTGCTTGTAGGCATTGTTTTCGATGCCAAGAAGCTCATGACAGAACCAAAGGTTCATTAGGTCGGTGAAATCGATCGAAACGAAATTGTTCATATTGTAGTGCGGACCTTGGTGCAAGAACAAGTGGTGTTTCATTGGCATCTTTTTAACCAGTTGCCAAATCTTGTAAACATTCTTTGGCTTAACGTTCCAGTCATTCAAGCCATGGACGCTGATCCATGAACATTTAATGCCATCAGCGTTGTGGCGGTAGTTTCTAGCTTCCCAGAAGTCTGAGTATTGACCAGTAGTGCGATCTTCACGACTCAGCAAATGCCTTTGCATTGCGTCATATTTTGGCTTGATCTTTAAATATGAACCGGCATCCCACAAATTTGATTGACATGTTTCTGCCAACAAGTCCAAATCTTCGCCTTGGCAAGCTTCAGGAGCGATTACTAAACCATGTTCACGATAATAATCATACCAGGATGAAATCGCAGCTTCGGAAACAACAGTCTTAAGACCAGCAACACCAGTAGTAGCAACAGCAATTTGCAAAGTACCAAGGTAAGAACGGCCAGTCATTCCGATATTGCCATTGCACCAGGAAGCCTTGATTTCATGCTTTTTAGTGCGATCAGTATAGGCGATGCGGTCGCCATGCAGCCATTCAATTACTTCTTTAGCTGATTCGGTTTCTTCAGGAGCACCAGTAATACGCAGGCCATCGCTGCCGCGCGTGCCGATTCCACCAGCAAAGACACTGGCAAATCCGCGTGCCAGCAAGTATTCGTTCAGTGGGTAAGAAGACTTGTGAACGGCTTCTTCGGTTGCCACATGATCTTCACTGCCAGGCTTGTTTGCTTCAACTGTTGGAGTTGCTTCATATTTAGGATCTTGCCATTCAGTTGCATCAGACAAGTTTTCATCGACATTGTGATTGCGTTTTTCATTTTCAATAATGCCGCCAAAATATGGACTAGCAGTGTATAAAGCTGGTACTTTCAAACCGCTGTTTGACTCGTTGGGACGAAAGATTGTTACTTGAATCAAATCGCTTTTGCCATCGCGGTCAGTATCAAGATCAGTTTCAACATAGACAACTTCACGGATAACCTTGTCAGTATTAAAGACAGGAAGTGATTTGCCATTGAAGTACATGAACTTGTTTTGTCCCCAGAATTGGGTGAAGTAGCCTCGTCCAGCCATCACATCGATAAGGAGCTGACCGTTTTTGGCACGGGTATTAAGCAAACGATAAAAAGCAGTCACCAACTTGGAAATAGAATCGATATCTTGAACGATAGGCAAGGCTTGCTTTTGCATAAAACCGGTCGGATCTGACAATTGGTAGTCGTAATGAACGTGGTAGCCTAGCAGCTGCAAAGCGACGTTGTAGAATTGATTGGTGCCGATTTCTTCAGGCTTTTGCTTTAAAAAGTTGGCGAAAGTCTGCGTTTCGGAGACTGCGAATTCATTTAGCTTTGCTTCTTTGGCCTCGTCGCTTTTTGCTTCAGCGATGCTCATCTTAACTAATTTGGCAATCAGATCGCTGAAGGACCAGTTTTGAAAATTCTTGGGCAAAAAGTTGATCGCCGTTAATTCTTTGACTTGTTCTTCATATGGCGTTTGAACGTAAGCATATTGATTATATTTCATAAGAACACTCCTTTAATTGTGGTGAAATTTGTTATGTCTAGTTTACTATTTTTGAAGCCAAGTTTCCTTGTAAATATCTTCTTTAAAGCCACAAGTTAAGTGCTTTTCATCAACAACTAGGGGACGCTTGATTAATTTGCCGTCGTTTGCCATCAATTCGGCGGCTTGAGCGATGGTCATCGTTGGAATTTTTTCTTTTAGATTTTGAGCACGGTAATGTTGACCGCTGGTGTTGAAAAAGTAGCGTAAGCCGCGATTTTGGTAGGCAGTCAGCCATTTTATCAGGTCTTCTTTTTTAGGCGGGACAGCAACCAGGTCTTGAAATTCATACTTAATGTGATGGTCGTCAAACCATTTTTGTGCTTTTCTTGATGTTGAACAACGTTTATAGCCGTAAAATTTGATCATTTTGAGAATCCTCCTTAATTTCTATTTTAGAATGAACTGATAATTTTTAAAATAAGGCTTGAATTTTAAAGCAGATTTCCATATAATAGTTTGTGTTCTGTTGAGGACATACAAACATACATGGTCTGGTAGCTCAGCTGGATAGAGCAACAGTCTTCTAAACTGTGGGTCGTGGGTTCGAATCTCACCCAGATCATTAATATAGCAACGCTGAGAGGCGTTGTTTTTTTTGTCTCGAGGGAAAACATATGCATTATTTCATTTCAACACGAGAAGATTATAATACATCAGCAATTGAACTGGCACAGGTAAAGAGGATGCAGATCTTTGATGCCCTTGACGTGCCTTGCAAAATTGTCGAGTTGCAAAAAAATGACTTTATTCAGGAATGTCGAAATAAACTGAAAACAAGTGGCAGAGTGATCAATATTTTTCAGTATTTTCAACAACTGCCCGATACTCAACAAGTAAATACTGAAAAAGCCCTTGACCAGATTCTTAATCAGCTTGGTTTAATCAGAAAAGAAAATAACGCTTATCTGAACGAGCGCGCGGTTATTCAAGCTCACCTTTATGGCTCGCGGATCTATTACGTCGATCATCTGGACCAATATGGCTTCACAGTTAAACGGGAATTCTATCGCTATAATCACTTGGATTATACTGAATTCTTTGATGATAAGGCTCAGCTTAAAATGCGCGAATTCGTGGATCAAAATAACAATCCGCTTATCCGTGAATATTTCTGTCAAAGCAACCAGAACAAGCCGATGCTCACGCTGATTGAAATAAAAAAGGGCTTTAAAACAGTGCGGTTTGAAAAGGAAGCTTCCTTTCAGGCCTATTTCCTTGACTGCTTAGCAGAAAGGAATGTGCAAGCCGTCTTCTACTGCGATCGCTGTACGCAGGTTCTGCCCGCTTTTGAAAAAATGAAGCACATCGTTCCCAGCTACGTCATTTTCCATTCAGCTTTAACCCCCTCAGGCTACTTGAATGATCAAGTATATTCAGTATTTAAACCGGTGACCGAGCTAGCAAAAGCAGGCAAAATTCGCGGCTTAATTTCTTCAACCAAACGTGAGGCTAAAGATGCAACGGAAGTATTGCAGGTTTCGCATTCATATGGCATACCTGTTACCTTTACCACTAGCGAAGACAAAATTCCATTTTCTTCTCGCACACCATGGAAAATTATTGCCGTAGCTCGAATTGATGTCATTAAGCAATTGAGCCATCTGATTCAAGCCGTGATAGATCTGCATATCAAATATCCGCAAATTGCTTTATCGATCTACGGCAACAATACGGATGAAGCGGAAAATAAACGCTTAACAACTTTAGTCTCAGAAAATCACGCAGCTTCTTATATTAACTTTTGCGGCTTTGCACAAAATTTGGATCAAGTATACAACTCAGCCCAGCTAGAAGTGTTAACCAGTAAAAATGAGGGCTTTGCCATGGCACTTCTTGAAGCACAGGCTCACGGCTGTCCTGCCGTTTCTTATAATATTAATTATGGCCCAGCTGAAATAATCGAAGATGGTATTAGCGGAAAGCTGGTTCCGATGAATAATCAGGCTGTTTTAAAGCAAACCATCGAGGCTTTGCTCACCAACCCAAATTTGATGACGCAATATTCTGCTTGTGCCTATCAGTCGGCTAAGCGCTTTGATTTTTCGCACTTGAAGGCTAAATGGTTCAACTTTTTGAAAGAAGAGGGGCTTTGCTAAAAATTATCTTTTAGGTAAAATAAGTAATTATTTAACAAGGAAAAGGGACAGATGAGAAAAACAGAAACAACGCGTTTAACAATCACCGCTATTTTTGTTGCCATTTTATTATTGCAAACTTTGGTACCAAATATTGGCTATATCCGACTTTTACCGGCACTGCCGACAATTACGACGATCCCATTGACTGTAGCCTTATACAGCTGCCTAATGGGATCAAAAGCAGGAGTTGGCTTTGGCATTTTCTGGGGCTTGACTCGCTTGTTTGTTGCTTACACGCAACCAGGCGATATGGTAAGTCTTATACTCTTTCAAAATCCGATAATTTCACTGGTACCAAGCATAATTGCCGGTTGGCTTCCCGGTTTAATCGTCAAACTGATGAAGGGTGAAAAAATAAGCTTCCTGGTTGCCGGAGTGACTGCTTCTTTGACCAATACCTTTTTGGTAATTGGCCTAAGCAGCCTGCTTTTTATGAATCATGCTGCTAGTTTGATGAAGTATCTCGGCAATACCAGCAACAGTCAATCGCTTTTTTTAGTGCTAGTTGCGGCTTTGGGAATGAATGGAGTCGTTGAAGCCAGCTTTACCGGTTTGTTTACCCCGGTGATTGGCTTACCGCTTGAGAAAGTTTTCCGCAAATATAAGCTTTAAACGTGGTATATTTTATTTGAATATTACTTATCAAAATTAATAAAGGAGAAAAACAATGCCATTTGTACATATTGAATTAATTAAGGGCAGAACCGACGAGCAATTGACTAATTTGATGAAGGACGTAACCGAAGCCGTCCATAAAGATACCGGTGCACCGAAGGAACATATTCATGTGATTATCGATGAATTAGGCAAACATTCTTATGGCAATAACGGCGAATGGCGTGCTTAAACGATTTGACTTCTAGCGATCCTAGAAGTCTTTTTTTATTGGTATTGATAAGCAAATAAATTTTAATTATTAAAAGTAAGCAAGATATAATAAAATAGTTCAAGTAAGAAAGCAGGTGAAGAATTTGTTAGATTATCGCAATCATCTTAAGCGAATTCTGCAAAAAACAAGTGGAGATGACCAAAGTCTAAAAAATGGCTTAACTGCAATCAAAGCTATTATTCAAATGGCAGATGATGGTCAAGAGTCGACTCCTATCAAAACAAAAAAGCCGAGCATTTCAGATCAAAATGCGCAAAATAAGGATATAAAACGTTTATTGACGGGAATCACACAGCTGATTAAGACGCCTGGCGATCCTGCCGCTAAAAAGCAAGCACTGACGGCTCTGCATAAATTAACTTTTGTTCCTGGAGTGGGCAAAAATTTTGGCACTGAAATTGGAGCATTGGATCAAGCTATTCAGCGTTCGATTCAAACTGAAGAAGCAGTCAATGCCAAAGTTTTTGAAGAGGCAATGAAACCAAAAGAAAAGCCGAAGCGCGATTATCGCAAAGGACAACGCTACACCGTTATTCGGCTGTTATCGGGAGCAGATTTGATCAATGATAATGGTCAAACCGTTTATACGGTTAAAGAATCTCAGGTACATCCGCTTACTTTGAAAACCGGCGATATCGTTGAGGCACTGGAAGATAAGACCAATCCCAACTATGAAGCTGAAATACTGCGCGTTGTTGGTTTTCAAAAACTGCGCAAACGTGATTATGATCAGATCGAGGACTTTAAGTATGCGGTCGTTCAGGGTCGGCAAGGACACCTGGCAATTTCCCACAATATTCATGGTGAGAAGCTGAGAATTCGAGGCAAAGAAGTCGTAATTCCCGTAGATTCAAGCTATTATCAGGGCGACAATATTTCTCTTGAAGATGGTTCAATTGTTGATTTGGCCTGGTATGCGGGGGATGTCCGCTTGAAGAAGAATCCCGCAGATGCAGTTCAGATCAGATGGATTTATCAAGTAGATCAGCCTGAACATTCAGCTCCTGCTAAAAAGGAGAAAAAGAAGAGCAGCAATAGCGAACAAGTTGCCAAGCTGGACTTGGATCTGCACTACCAGCGAGTAGGGATTGCAGTTGGCGACAATCAAAATGAAGCTATTTTGGACAGTATCGTTTCGCGCTATAATGGGATTCCGATTCCAATTGATGCCTTTGAAGGAAAGAAAAAAGTTATCGAAAATCAGATAAAGGATTTAGATATCGTAATTTTGGTTACGGCATTTGCGGCTCATGATTCTACTTGGAATATTCGTGAATTTGCCAGCAAATATGGCGTCAAGTTTGCCGTCAGCTCCAGCAAGGGATATCAGTCTTTTGAACGTGCGCTTTATCGAGCCGCTAATGGCCTTCCAGCCTATGAGGGAAACCAAACAATTGAATATAAAGAAAAAGATAAATAATTTCTTATATTTGGGTAATTTTCTTGTCATAATCATGCTTTTTTATGTAAAATTATATTACTAACTAAAAGAAAGGATGCCTGTATGACAAAAAATTAACTAATCACAAGTGGATGTGTTGGGTAGTTTTCCTAATCGGATTGGAAATTGTTGCGATCTCGATTAACTTTTTTTATGGCCCAATTAACGTTGCAGCTGGTGGGACGACAGGTATTTCTATTTTGGTCGAAGCCGTATGGGGCATTAATTGACCAATTACAGTATTTGCTTTTAACGTACTGATGCTAATTATTGCTTGGATTTTCTTAGGTAAGACAACCACGCGCAATATTACGCTGGGAAGCCTGATCCTGCCTCTTTTAATGGAAATTACTCCTAGTTTTAAAGTAGTAAACAGTGATTTATTAGCCGTAATCTACGGTGGTGCCCTGATGGGATTGGGCGTTTCGCTTCTTTACCGTGTAAATGCCGCCAGTGGTGGTACGACTGTTTTTCCAATGATCTTTAAAAAATACTTCTATATCGACCCAGCAATTGGCTTGCTTGCGGTTGATATGATCGTTATTTTCATGAATATTTTCGTTGATGGCTGGAATGCCTTCTTCTTAGCTGCATTTTCTCAAGTAGTTACAGCAGTGACGATGAATTACGCCGAAACTGGTTTTGACAAAAAATACCAGGTACGGGTAATGAGCAATGATCATCTTGAAGAAATTCGCGATCTGCTGCAAAAAGAATACCAGGGTCTGACGATTTACAATGTTGTCGGTGGCTACAGCGAAGACAAGAAGCAGCAGCTTTTAATCGTAGTGGATTGTAATGAATATGGTTTATTGATCAGCAAGATTCATGAAATCGATCCAAATGCGTTCCTAATTACTTCAAGCGTAGCTAAAGTTCACGGTGGACGCTGGGGCTTTTAATTTTTTATTGCAGAATAAACAGTCTGGTAGTAGAATATAATAGTTGTATTTGTGGAGACCTCCACATCTGCAACCGCACGTCTTGGGTTAGAAGTTCTTGAAGACAAGACACCTAAGTTCGGCGAGTCTAAGTATTTTTTTCGGAGGTGTACAAATGTACGCAATTATTAAGACCGGTGGTAAGCAATACAAAGTTGCTGAAGGCGATAGTGTATTTGTAGAAAAGCTTGATGCAGAAGAAGGTAAGGAAGTTACCTTTGACGAAGTTATTCTTGTTGCTGATGGCAAGGATGTTAAAGTTGGTGCTCCATTAGTTAAGGGTGCTAAGGTTACTGCTAAAGTTGAAAAGCAAGGCAAGGAAAAGAAAGTTGTAACTTTCAAGTACAAGCCAAAGAAGCACTCACACAGCAAGTACGGTCATCGTCAACCTTACACTAAGGTTACTGTTGAAAAGATTGAAGCTTAATTTTCAGAGGTGAAAAGATAATGAATATTTTAGGTTTGAAATTATTTGCCCACCACAAGGGTGGCGGTTCTACTGCCAACGGTCGTAACTCAGCTGGTCGTCGTTTAGGCGCTAAGGTCGGCGATGGTCAAGAAATCCACGCAGGTTCAATTATTTACCGTCAACGTGGTACTAAGATTCACCCAGGCAAGAACGTAGGTCAAGGTGGAGACGACACTTTATTTGCATTAGTAAACGGTGTTGTTAAATTTGAACGTCTTGGCAAGTTCAAGAAGCAAGTTTCAGTTATTCCAGCTGAAGAAGTTAAGTAATTTAGTAAAAAACGAAGGCGAGAAGCAACCTGCTTCGCGTCTTTTTTGTATAATAAACTAAATCAACTAGCGAAAAGAGAAAATACACATGGATAAACGAGAAGAATTATTAAGCTTGCTCAATCAAAGAATTAGTAAAGTAACTGATTTGATAAAAGAAAAAGATGCTGATGCGATGATTATCATCAGTCAAGCAAATTATCGCTACTTAACCAATTTTACCGGTGAAGAAGCAGAATTGATTTTGGGTAAGGATGGTTCACGCATTCTTCTGTCTGATTCGCGTTTTGCAGATCAAATTAAAGCACAAGCTCCTGGACAAATGGATGTCATTATGCAGCAATCCAGTGATGTTGCCGGCGAATTGACGAAAGCATTGAAGAAAACTAATTACCGTAAAGTATTAGTTGAAGCTGACGTCATGACTGCTGCTGTTTTTGATCAGCTAAAACGACAAAATCCGGATATTTCCTTTGAGTTCTCAGAACAACTTGTTGAACGAGTTCGCAACGTTAAAGATGAATTAGAGATTGCAACTTTGCGTAAAGCAATTGAAATCTCAATGACTAGTTTTAAACAAATTTTGCCGTTAATTAAGCCTGGCGTTACCGAAAGATCCGTTGCCGCAAAACTCGATTATTACTTTAAAGAAAATGGCGGCGATGGTCCTGACTTTGATACGATCGTTGCTTCAGGTGTTCGGTCTGCTTGGGCTCACGGCGTTGCAAGCAATAAAAAGATGGAAAATGGCGATATGATCGTGATTGACTTTGGAAGTTTCTACAATGGCTATGCTGCTGACATTACACGGACAGTCTGCTTGGGCAAAGTTGATCCCGAATTAGAAAAAATCTATCAAATCGTTCATGAAGCTCAAAGAAGAGGAATCGAAGCTGCAACTGTTGGTCACACTGGTCGCGATGTTGATAGAGCAGCACGTGACTATATTACTGAGCAAGGTTATGGTCAATACTTTGGCCATGGGATTGGTCACGGAATTGGGCTAGAAATTCATGAATTGTGTCAACCTGCTTTGCCCTTTGGCAAGCAAAAGTTGGTCAACAACATGGTTCATACGCTTGAACCAGGAATTTATTTGCCTGAAAAAGGCGGCGTTAGAATTGAAGATGACATTTTGATTAATGGTCAAAATCCAGAAACTTTATCCAACTTGCCAAAAGATGAGCTCCTTTCTCTTTAAAAAGATAGCCAAATCGCTTGCAAATTGGTAACATATATATGTAGAAATGAGGAATTTATTATGACAATGATATCAGTTAACGAATTCAAGAACGGTTTAACTATCCAATATAATAATGATTTATGGAGAATCGTTGAATTCCAACACGTAAAACCAGGTAAAGGTAGTGCCTTCGTTCGTTCAAAGCTTAAGAGCTTGAGAACCGGCGCTGTTCAGGAATATACTTTCCGTTCAACTGCTAAAGTTGAAACAGCTGATATTCAAACCAAGTCTATGCAATATTTGTACAATGATGGCTCAAGCTATGTATTTATGGATACTACTACCTATGATCAATTAGCCATTCCAAACGAACAAATTCAAGATGAAAGCAAGTACTTGCTTGAAAACATGACTGTTAACGTAATTATGCACGATGGTGAAACTTTAGGTATTCAATTGCCTAACACCGTTGATTTGAAGGTTGCTAAGACTGAACCTAACATCAAGGGTGATACTTCATCAGGTGGTGGTAAACCAGCTACTATGGAAACTGGTTTGGTAGTTAACGTTCCATTCTTTATTAACGAAGGCGACGTTTTGACTATCAACACTGCTGATGGTACTTACGTATCACGTGCTAACAAGTAGTTTTTTTGAGGTAAGAAAATGGCAGATAGTTCAAAAATTCTCTTAAGTGGTGAAGAAAACGGTGAGCAAATTAAGATTGATCCTAGTGTACTTGAAGTCATTTTAGGAATTGCTGCTGAAAAAGTTGATGGCATTGTAGGCATGCGTGGCAACTTGAAATCAGGCATTAAGCATGCTTTAGGCCGTGAAGACCGCGGAAAAGGCGTCAGCGTTAGCGTTGATCAAGCTGGCAAGTTGAGTGCAGATGTTTATGTTTACCTTGAGGGCGGCGTAAATGTTCCTTCAGTTGCCATCAAATTACAAAAGATTTTGAAGCAACAATTGATCCAAATGACGGATTTGAAACTTAAAGAGATCAATATTCACGTTGTTGGTCTGGTATTCACAGAAGATGAAGAAAATAAGGCTACTGAGAACACAACGACCGAACTGTTTCCGGAGGACAATCAAGAGTAAATGAATCAACATGAAAGTCGTAAGGTTGCAATGCAAGCAATCTTTTTGGCCAACCAAGATCCTGAGTTGACCACAGCAGAAGTTGAAGTAAAAACCGTGGAAATGCTTGATCTTGAGCAGCTTTCTGCCTATTCAAAAACTTTAATTGAAGGCGTAATGTTAAAGCGCGATGAATTAAAAGAAGCAATTGCTGCACACCTGAAAAAGGGCTGGCGGATTGAGCGTGTTAATCCAATTACTATTGCAATTCTTGAAATCGCTTTGTACGAAATCAAAGATAGCGCCGAGATTGAGCCAAAAGCAGCAGTGAATGAAGCATTGAATTTGTGTGATGATTTCACCGATCCAGATGCAAAACCATTCATTAATGGTATTTTGGCTAACTTCGTCAAATAATATCAATAGCCGGCTTATGCCGGCTATTTTTATAGAAAAGGAATGACTTTATGGGGCAAATTCTTGACGGTAAAGCATTTGCAAACTTAAAGGCAGATAAACTTAAAGAAAAGGTTAAGAAATTAAAAGCTGACGGAATTCAGCCTCTTTTTTGCGTAATTAATATTGGGGACAATTCAGCCAGCAAAATCTACGTCCGCACTAAAAAGCGGCGCGCTAAAAAGATCGGTATTGAGCAAAAAATATATCAGTTGCCTGCAAATGAGCAAGAATCTGATGTCATAAAGTTAATTGACCAGTTAAATGTGGATCCGAAAGTTAATGGCATCATGGTTCAATTGCCAGTGCCTGATCAGATTGATGAGAATCACCTGCTTAGCAGAATTGATCCAGAAAAGGACATTGATGGCTTAACGCCGGCTAGTGCAGGCCGCTTGTGGCAGGGAACGCACTTTGTAGAACCAGCTACGGCTGCTGGAATTATTGGCTTACTCGAGCATTATCAGATTGATTTAGATGGTAAAAATATGGTGATAATTGGCCGGTCTAACATTGTTGGCAAGCCGCTAGCCGCTCTAGCACTTGAAAAAAATGCTACTGTGTCTCTGCTTCATCACCACACGCAAAGCTTAAAGGAATACACGCAAAAAGCAGATATCGTTGTCTCAGCGGCAGGCCAGGCTAATCTGATTACTGCCGATATGATTAAACCTGGTGCAGTTGTCATCGATGTTGGCATTAATCACGTCAATGGTCACTTGGTAGGCGATGTTGCTTTTGATGAAGTAAAAGACAAAGCAAGCTGGATTACTCCGGTACCAGGTGGCGTAGGGCCGCTAACTGTAGAATATTTAATGGAACAAGTCGTTAAATTGACAAGGAGAGCAAATGGCAGACAATAAATATCTAACAGTCACGGATCTGAATTACTATATTACGCAAAAGTTTAAGAATGATCCTTATTTGCATAAAGTTTTTTTACAAGGGGAATTATCTAACTTTCGTTATCGTCGCAATTCTCACCAGTATTTTTCATTAAAAGATGAAAAATCCAAGATCAATGTGGTCATGTTTCGTTCCTACTTCGATAAGGTTAAATTTAAACCGGAAGAGGGAATGAAAGTTTATGTTACTGGATATGTAAGTGTTTATGGACCGCAGGGTTCTTATCAATTTTATGCCGAGTCAATGGAGCCAGCTGGTCTGGGCGCTTTATACGAGCAGCTAAAGCAGCTCCAAGCAAAATTGGCAAAAGAAGGTTTATTCAATCCAGAGCATAAAAAGCAGTTGCCCCATTTTCCGGATAAAATTGCGGTTGTAACCAGTGCTTCGGGTGCTGTTATCCATGATATTATGGTTACGGCAAATCGGCGCTTCCCTCATGCCGAGATTGATTTATTCCCAGCTCAAGTGCAAGGCGATACGGCGGCTGATTCATTGGTTGTTGCTATGCAACAGATTTTGCAGCATGCCGATGATTATGATGTCATGATTATTGGTCGTGGTGGTGGTTCGCTTGAAGATTTGTGGCCTTTTAATGAAGAAAAAGTCGTTAGACAGGTTTATGCAATGCCGATGCCGGTTATTTCTTCTGTAGGGCATGAGACTGATACAACTTTGTGTGATCTTGTAGCCGATGTGAGAGCAGCAACGCCAACTGCTGCTGCGGAGTATGCAACGCCTAATTTAACTGATGAAATTGCCAATATTCATCAATTGCAGGGTAGACTTTTAGCTAGCGTTCAAGCAATTATCCGAGAAAAAAGAGATATTTTGCAACGCATCAATAATTCTGTAATCATGCGTGAGCCAACGCGTTTATATGATCAGCAAATTCAAACTGTTGATATGCTAAAGCAGCGCTTGGCAAACAGTATGAATAATAAGCTGGAACGTGCTCGGCAGCAATTTAATTTAGCCGCACAAAGATTACAGTCCAATAGCCCTGATAAGCAAATCATTCAAATGCAGCAGCAACGTATTTTTTTGGCTAAACGGTTGATTGACAATATGAAGAAGCAGCTTTTATTAAAACGCGATGCTTTCAAGCAAACGGTGCAGCAATTAAATGATTACAGTCCATTGAAGACGCTGGAACGGGGTTTTACTTATACAACAAATGAAAGTGGTCAAACCGTTAGTTCTGTTGATCAAATTCGAAACAATGATCATTTAAAATTGCACTTTAAAGATGGAATAGCGGAAGCAATCGTGACTGCGATTAGAGGAGATAAAGATGGCAACTAAAAAGAATAATTTTGAAGAACAATTAAATAGCTTACAAGAGATTGTTACCAATCTGGAAAATGGCAATGTACCTTTGGATGATGCATTAAAGCAATTCCAAGAAGGGGTCAAAATCAGCCGTGATCTTGATAAAAAGTTAACGCAGGCTGAAGAAACTGTTGCTAAATTAATTGATAGCGACGGCACGGAACATAAATTGGATCCAACAAACGCATCAGCACCCGAGGAATAAAAATGACAGCTTTTAAATATTTTCAAAAACAATGGACTCCGGTAATTAATGAATATTTGAACAAGCATTTAGCCAATGAAGTCGATGATCAAAAAATCAGTCAAATTATGGCCTACTCTGTAATGGCAGGCGGCAAGCGTCTTAGACCACTGCTTTTTTTAGCAACTCTTAATACATTGGGAAAAGAAATTACAGAGGATGAAATTCGAATTGCTTGTGGTATTGAGCTAATTCATACATATTCTTTAATTCATGACGATTTGCCAGCAATGGATAACGATGATTATCGTCGCGGCAAATTAACCAGCCATAAAAAATGGGGCGAAGCAGAATCAATTTTAGCTGGCGATGCCTTGCTGCCAATGGGGATTCAATGGATTGCTGAAGGCAGCAAATCGGCTGAACTGGTTCAGATCATTACGCAGGCGGTTGGCCCTAATGGAATGGTTGGCGGACAATATTTGGATATTGATTCAACTAATAACCAATCTGTTGCTGGCGATGCTAAGTTTATTAATCGCATGGAATGGCTAAAGACTGGCTGTCTAATCGAAGCCAGCGTTAAAATGGCGGCTGTTTTGGTCGGTGCCAGTCAAATTGAAGAAGTCAAATTGGTTGATTTTGCCAAAGTATTTGGCCGCTCTTACCAAATTTATGATGATTTGGTTGATGTTGTTGAAAGCAGTCAAGAAGCTGGAAAAGCAACGCATAAGGATCAAAAAGAAGGTAAGAATAATACTTTGACCCTTTTTGGCATCGATAAGAGTCGCAAAGAATTGACTGATTTGATCAAGCAAGCTAAAGACGATTTAAAAGGATTAAATGGCGAAGTATTAGCAGGCTTTTTGGATCTGTATCAAAAGGTGCTTTAAATGGCAAAAAAAAGAGCAGATGTTTTATTAGCAGAACAAGGAATTTTTCATTCACGCAGTCAAGCACAACGTGCAATTATGGCTGGCTTGGTTTCTGACCACAATCATCAACGAATTGATAAAAGCGGAACCAAGTTTCCTGATGGTGAAAAATTTTATGTCAAAGATGATGGCAAAAAATACGTATCAAGAGGCGGTTTTAAGCTGGAAAAAGCTTTAAAGGTTTTTAATATCGACTTGCAAGACAAAATTTGCTTGGATATTGGTGCCTCTACTGGCGGTTTTACGGATGTTGCACTGCAAAATGGGGCTAAGATGGTCTATGCCTTAGATGTTGGCTACAATCAACTGGCTTGGCAGCTGCGTGATGATCCTCGAGTAGTAGTAATGGAAAAGCAAAACTTCCGCTACAGCAAACCTGCTGATTTTGATCAAGGATTGCCAGATTTTGCAATGACAGATGTTTCCTTCATTTCATTAGATTTAATCATGCCACCGATGTATCAAATTTTAAAAGATAATTGTGATGCCGTGTGCCTGATTAAGCCGCAGTTTGAAGCCGGCCCAGAGAATGTGGGAAAACATGGCATAGTTCATGATCACGAAGTTCATCGGCAAGTAATTCAGCATACCATGGACGAAGCGATGAAGATTGGCTTCAATGTTTTAGGAGTTGACTATTCGCCTATTAAAGGTGGAAAGGGCAATATTGAATTTTTAATTCATTTGCAGAAACAGTCGGAGAACGGTGGACAAAATCTTTGGTCAGGTACACCAGCAGAGTTGGTTGAACGTGCTGTAAACGAATTATAGAGGTAGTTTATGTTAGTTGAACTTGATATTAAAAACTTTGCAATTATAAAAGCTTTGAAAGTTCGCTTTCAAGAACATATGACTGTTTTGATTGGAGAAACAGGAGCCGGGAAATCAATCTTAATTGATGCGGTTTCACTTTTAATGGGTGGCCGCGGTCAAAAAGAAATGATTCGTACGGGCGAAAAAAGGGCTGTTGTTACTGGCTTATTTGAATTAGATGATCAAAAAGAAAAAATAGCCGCTTTATGCGATCAGTATGGTTTGCCGCATGATGATGATCAATTGGTAATTAGTCGAGAATTGGCAACTAAGGGTCGCAATGTAGTCAGAATCAACGGTCAATTAACGACCATCAATGTTTTACGCGAAATCGGCAACTATTTAGTTGATATTCATGGTCAAAATGATCAGCAAATTTTGATGGATCAAGATCGTCAGATTGATCTTGTCGATAATTATGCTTCTAAGGAATTTCATGAAAAATTAGCACAGTATCAAACTAATTTTCATGAATGGCAAAAATTGAGCAGTCAGTTGCGGCATTTGCGGCAGGATGCACAAGAACTAGCCCAGAAGCAAGATATATTGCAGTTCCAGCATGATGAGCTCGAAGCAGCTAATCTGGAAGATCCGAAAGAAGATGAGAAGCTCGAAGAAGAATTCAACGAGTTGAATAATTATCAAAAGATCGCTGACACGGCCAATTACTTCATGCAGCTTTATGATGATGACGAACATGGAATTGCTACGCTGTTAGGGGATGCGCAAAACGCGGCAACTGATTTAACAGAATTTGGCAATAAGTTTAAGGATTTTGCCAAAACGGTTGATGATGGCGTTTATGCCTTAAATGATGCGCGCAGCGAACTATCAAATTTAATGGATGCCATGGACTTTGATGAGGAAAGATTCCAATATGTTACTAACCGCTTGGATACTTTAAATTCACTTAAGAAAAAATATGGTCCTACTTTGGCTGATGTTTTCAAATTCTATCAAAAAGTTGACCAAGAGTTGGGTCAATTTGAAACGGGTGGTCTGGATGAGAAAAAGCTTCAAAATAAGGTCACTGCAATTGAAGAAAAGCTGAGTCAGCAGGCACGTGAAATGCATCAAATGCGTGAAAAAGTGGCACAAAATTTGGAAGCTAAAATCAAACAGGAACTAGCTGACTTATACATGGAAAAGGCTCGGTTTTCTATCAATTTTGATGAAACCAATACTTTTACAGCTAAAGGAACGGATGATGTAGTTTTCTTAATTGCGCCAAATCCAGGTGAAGATTTGATGCCATTGGTTAAAATCGTTTCTGGCGGTGAACAATCAAGATTGATTTTGGCTCTAAAAGCTATTTTTAGTCAGGTTGAGCCAGTTGGCACGATGATCTTTGATGAAATCGATACAGGGGTTTCCGGTCGAGTATCAGCTGCTATTGGACGCAAAATGCATTCAATTGGTCAGAAAAAACAGGTTATTGCTATCACACACTCACCCCAAGTTGCTGCTGCCGGCGATCAACGCTATCTTGTAGCTAAACAGGTAAAGGATGGTGCTACCTTTACTCAAGTTGGTCCATTAACTAAAGAAGAAACCATCACTGCCATTGCACAAATGATGGCGGGCAGTGATGTAACCGATGCGGCTAAGCAAAATGCTGTTGATTTGATGAAATCATTTAAAGAAGATAAAAGATAGGAGTTTGGAGAGAATCAAAATCCTTTTTTTATGCTAAATCAACTCGAAAAATATCATCTAGGTCAACAATTTTGAGGATCTTATTATCACTGCAGCGAAAGACAAAACGACCAACTGAAAGGCGACGACTTATCTGTCCGATATCGGTATGACCGTCATAATAGGTAATCATGACAAATGCATGATGCAGAATAGCATAGCTGAGATAAGCCAAAATTTTGCCGGTGATTTGTCCGTCAATGCTCATGCGATCAAAGTCGTATTCAAATAAGTAATGGTAAGCTCGTTTAATTGGGCTCTTTATTTTAGCAACTAAGTTATTCATATTTTTCACTCTATCTAAAAACCCGAACAGCTGTTTGCATAAATGATTATACAAACACTTGTTTCCAAAAACAAGTGTTTGGGTAAAATAATTTGCTGGAAAGGAATACTTGAAAATAAGAGCTTCTTAGTGCAAAATAAACTTAGTAAGTTTTGCAAAAGGAAGTTTGGCATGGCACACAAAGGTTTATTACTTGTTCTTTCTGGCCCTTCTGGAGTAGGCAAAGGGACTGTTAAAAATGCAATTGTTAAAAATAAAGTATTTCCATTTGAATATTCCGTTTCAATGACTACTCGTAAGCCTCGCCCCGGCGAAGTTGATGGTAAAGACTATTTCTTTGTGAGTGAGCGGCGTTTTCAAGAAGCTATTAACCAAGGCGAACTTCTGGAATATAATGAATACATTGGACATCATTATGGAACGCCTGTTGGTCCTGTAAAGAAAATGCTGGCAGAAGGCAAAGATGTTTTAATAGAAACCGATGTAAATGGTGCTCGCAAGATTCGTGAAAAGATGCCGGACGGTGTTTTCATCTTTCTGACGCCACCAGATTTGCATACTTTGCATCTGCGCCTAGAGCATCGTGGTACAGAATCTGAAGATGTAATTATGGGTCGAATTCGTCAGGCTCGAAAAGAAATTTTAGTCATGCAAGATTACGATTATGCTGTTGTCAATGATACGGTTGCTAATGCTGTTGATCACATCAAGGCAATCGTGGATGCAGAACACGTTAGTGTTAAGCGGGTAATTGATGACTACCGTAAAATGGTCACGGAGGAATAATCATGAGAATTACATATCCATCAATTGATAAGTTGCTTTCACGCGTTGATTCACGCTACTCTTTATCAGTTTTGGCTGCAAAGAGAGCACATGAACTTGAAGCTGGTGATCCACCAACATTAAAGAGTTTTAAATGTGATAAGGCAGTTGGCAAGGCACTTGAGGAAATCGCAGCTGGCAAGGTTACAGTTGATCCTGCTCATGCAGAAGTAAACCTTGAAGATTAATTAATTGACCTCCATCTCAAGATGGGGGTCTTTTTTTGTAAGGTGATAGAATGATAGCCCAAGTAATTGTAGATATAGCTGCAAAGCAGACAGATCACATTTTTGAATATCATGTACCAGATCAGCTAAAAGATGTTGAAATTGGTTCTCGCGTGTTTGTACCCTTCGGGCCCCGCAAGTTGCAAGGCTTTGTCGTGGGCTTAAGTGAAAAAAGCGAGTATCAAGGCAAATTGAAGGATCTGCTTCTTGTTGTAGATGAGATGCCGCCATTGACGCCAGAACTTGTTTCTTTATCAGCGGCATTGGCTAATAAAGTCTTTTCGTATCGAATTACTATTTTAAAAGCAATGCTGCCGAGAGTAATGCGGGCTAATTACCGCAAACTTTTGACGCCAATTTCTGCTGACGCAAAAAAACTGCCGCTCTTTCAAGGCGATCCAGTTGATTTAAACGAGATGACAGATGTTAAACAGATTGCTTTAGCGCGTAATTTATTGCGAAATAATGAAGCGAAAATTGAATATGTAGTTGAGAATAGGGCAAAGAAAAAGACGGAGAATCAGTATTCTTTAACTTTAGCAGCTGCAGAATACCAAAAGATTTACGATTCTTTGCGCTCAAACGCTGTTAATCAGAGAAAACTAATTCAAGATTTGCTTCAACATGCAGAAGATTATCCCAAAAAGCAGTCTGTTTTAGAAAAGAAATTAACGATT
The DNA here is from genome assembly GCF_002417895.1 of Lactobacillus sp. UBA5813. Classification (NCBI taxonomy): domain Bacteria; kingdom Bacillati; phylum Bacillota; class Bacilli; order Lactobacillales; family Lactobacillaceae; genus Lactobacillus; species Lactobacillus sp. UBA5813. The sequence goes on along the minus strand of NZ_DICZ01000017.1, from coordinate 21,247 downwards.
TCAACAGCAACGCTTAACGCAGCAGTAAAAAAGGGCTGGCTTAAGAAAAGCAGCATTGAAGTTTATCGTAATCCATTGGCTGGTTTTGATGAAAAAAGCAGCAAAAAAATTATTTTAAACGATGAACAGGAAAAGTCTTTAGCGCAAATTTCTTCCTCGATTGATAAAAAAGAGGCCAAAACATTTTTGCTTGAAGGTATTACTGGCAGCGGGAAAACCGAAGTTTATTTGTATGCTATCAGTAAGGCTTTAGCAAAAGGCAGAAACGCATTGATGCTGGTGCCGGAAATTTCTTTGACCCCGCAGATGGTGCGGCAGGTTAAAACGCGTTTTGGCGAAAAAATTGCCGTTTTGCATAGTGGTTTATCTAATGGCGAACTTTATGATGAATGGCGCAAAATTCGGCGTGGTGAAGTAAGAGTCGTTGTTGGTGCCAGAAGTGCCGTTTTTGCACCTTTGAAAAATATCGGTTTGATCGTAATCGATGAAGAGCATGAGGCTACTTATAAACAAGAGGATAAAAATCCGCGGTATCAAGCCAGAGATGTGGCTATTTGTCGCAGTCAGTTCAATAATTGTCCTTTAGTTTTGGGTAGTGCGACACCATCTCTATATAGTCGTGCTCGAGCACAAAAAGGCGTCTATCAATTGCTTAGACTTACTAAAAGAGCAAATCAAAAGAAACTGCCAAAAGTTAATTTAATTGATCTAAAGCATGTTGAATTTGCTGGAGGACAGTTTGACTTATCGGTTGAATTAGTAGACGCGATAAAAAAGAGATTAGAAAACAAAGAGCAAATTATTCTTATGCTTAACAGGCGTGGTTTTGCCAATTTCATGCTTTGCCGAGAATGTGGTTATGTCATGAAATGTCCTAATTGTGATTTATCTTTGACTATGCATAAAGATACCGGTATGATGCAGTGCCACTACTGCGGCTATACAGAAAAAATTCCGCAACGTTGCCCCAACTGTCAAAGTTCACAAATTCGTTTTTTAGGAACAGGCACACAAAAAGTTCAGGAAGAATTGCCAGAATTGTTGCCAGGTGCGCGAATTTTGCGAATGGATGTTGATACCACTAGACGCAAGGGTAGTTATAAGCGTATTTTGGATGCCTTTGGCGATCATGAAGCTGATATTTTGTTGGGAACACAGATGATTGCAAAGGGACTGGATTTTCCAAATGTTACTCTTGTTGGCGTCATCAATGCTGATACAGGGCTTTGGCTGCCGGACTATAATGCTTCGGAAAGGACGTTTGAATTATTGACGCAAGTAGCGGGGCGTGCTGGTCGAGCAGAGAAAAGCGGAGAAGTAATTATTCAGACCTATAATCCGGATCATTATGCAATCAAGCTTGCACAAACTCAGGACTATGAACGTTTTTATGCTTATGAAATGCGCGTGCGTCATGCCGGAAATTATCCGCCATATTTCTATACCGTTTTAATTTCAGTAGCTTCAAAAAAGGAGCAAAATGCGGCTAGAGAAGCTTTTAATATAAAACGTCAATTGCAAGGACGACTTCATCCAGAAACAATTATCTTGGGACCAACACCAAGCGCAATTTCTCGTCTAAAAAATCAATATTATTATCAAATACTGGTAAAATATAAAAAAGAAACAGAACTTAATGCGATATTGCACCATATTCAGGATTCCGCACAAGAAGTTAAAAAGTATGGTTTGAATGTATATATTGATAACGAACCAGAACGAATTATTTAAGGAGGATGCAAATGCAGTCAATTATTTTCATGGGCACACCCCAATTTTCAGTTCCTGTGTTAGAAGGGTTAATTAATAAAGGCTATGAGATTAAAGCGGTAGTGACTCAACCTGATAAGAAGGTAGGCCGTAAGCAAAAGATTACTAAGACACCAGCCAAAATTGCCGCTGAAGCTCACGATGTTCCTGTTTATCAACCAATTAAGCTTTCCGGCTCACCAGAGATGGCAGAATTAATTGACATGCATGCTGACTTCATCATAACGGCTGCTTATGGTCAGTTTTTACCAACAAAATTTTTGAATTCTGTAAAGATTGCGGCTGTTAACGTTCATGGCTCTTTATTGCCAAAATATCGCGGTGGTGCACCAATTCAATATGCGCTATTAAATGGCGATAAAGAAACAGGCATTACAATCATGGAAATGGTTAAAAAGATGGATGCCGGCGATATATATGCGCAAAAGGCTATTAAGATTGAACCTGATGATAATGCGGGTACTGTTTTTGAAAAATTATCCTATTTAGGACGCGATTTATTGCTGGAAACTTTGCCAAAAATTGCTGATGGTACGGTAGTAAAGACGCCACAAGATCCTGAAAAAGTAGTTTTTTCACCGAATATTAAGAAAGAGCAAGAAAAAATTACTAACGAAATGACAGCTTCAGAGGCCAACAACCTTATTCGTGCCCTTAATCCAGATCCTGGTGCTTATTTGATGGTCGAAGGAAAAAGATTAAAGGTCTGGAAGGCTGAAGTAGCAGAAGATTCCAGCAGTTTAGAAGCAGGCTGCGTTGTTGACAATAAAAAGCGGTTTGCACTTAGTTTTGCTGACAATTCCGTTTTGAATTTATTGGAATTGCAGCCAGCTGGCAAGAAGAAAATGGAAGTTAAGAATTTCTTGAACGGTCAAGGAAAAAAGTATGCTCCGGGAGAAAAAATTGTCGACGACTAAGAGTGCACGTGCTATTGCATTAGAAACTTTAATTCGAGTTTTAGAGAATGGTTCGTATTCGAATATTAGTTTGAACAATAATTTAAAACACAGCAATCTGTCTGTAGCTGATCAGAATCTTGTAACCAAGATAGTTTATGGAACAATTCAATATAAAATCTATCTTGAGTATCAGCTTCATGATTTGATTAAAAGCAAAATTACAGAAAAATATTTAAAACCTTTGCTTTTAATGTCGGCATACCAAATTCTTTTTTTGGATAAAGTGCCAAATCGTGCAGTTCTGGATGAAGCTAATAAGTTGGCGAAGCAATTTGGCAAAAAACATTCATCCGGTTTTCGTCTAGTCAACGGAATTTTGCGTTCTCTGACACGTCGCGGAACAATTCTGCCTGATAAAAACGACCTGGTTAATCATTTGAGCGTTAAGGAGAGTTTTCCTCGTTGGCTTGTCGAATATTTTATTTCACTCTGGGGAGAAGCACGAACAGAGAAAATTCTAGTAAGCTATAATGAAACGGCTAAAAATAGCGTTCGCTTATCTATTCTGCAAGATGAAGAAAAAACTGTAGCTGCTTTAAAACAGGCAGGCTATGAACCAACGCCTTCTAAATTAGCAGCTAATGTTGCAATCCTGGCTCATGGTGGAATTGCATCTTCTTCTTTGTTCAAACAAGGAAAGTTGACCATCCAGGATGAAGCGGCTAGTCTTGTAGTAGACGCATTTGATTTTAAGGGCAATGAGAAAGTTTTGGATGCTTGCAGCGCTCCAGGAGGAAAAACAGTACAGATTGCGGAACACCTTCAAACGGGCGAAGTGACTGCCTTAGATATCCATGATAAAAAATTGCGCTTAGTGCAGCAGAATACTAAAAGAATGAATGTTGCCGATAAAGTAAAAACTGTGGCAATTGACGCACGAAAGGCTGATGATTACTTTTCTAAGCAGCAATTTGCTAAAATATTAGTAGATGCACCCTGTTCAGGTTTAGGGTTATTGCGCCGCAAACCTGAGATTAGGTATACTAAGAGTAAAAATGATTTATTTAGTTTAGCCAAAATTCAGTTGGCGATTCTTAATCATGTAAGTTGTCTTCTTGAGAATGACGGAGAGCTGATTTATTCAACCTGCACGATTTCTAAAGAAGAAGATGAGGATGTAATACGCAAGTTCTTGGCAGCGCATCCTGATTTTGCGTTACAGCCTTTTAAGTTAGAAAAAATTAGCAGTAAAACAGGAATGCTGAAAATTCTGCCTGATGAATATGGCAGTGATGGTTTCTTTATTGCTAAGTTAAAATTACGAGGTTAGATTTTGATTCAGACAGCTTATGCTTCAAGTATTGGTAGAATACGAAAAAGCAATCAAGATTTTGTACGAGTTTTTAAGAATAAAAGTTATATTACTTTAGCGATCGTTTGCGATGGCATGGGTGGTCATCAAGGCGGGGATGTAGCCTCAACGATGGCCGTTAGTCATTTGGGACATAATTTTCAGATGACTGATTTTACTACGCCCGCAATCGCTCATAAATGGCTTGAAGTTCAATTAAATTCAGAAAATGAAACGATTTTAAAGACCGCTGATCGTTTTCCAGATTTGAATGGGATGGGTACTACTATTGTTTTGGCTTTTGCGTTTGCTGATAGTGCTTTAATCGCTCACTTGGGTGATTCACGGGCATACAGCTATGCTGATGGCAAGTTTATTCAATTGACCGAAGATCATTCCTTGGTCAACGAACTCGTTAAAATGGGTCAAATTACGAAGGAACAAGCTAAGCATCATCCGCAAAAGAATATTATTACTCAGGCTTTAGGCGTATCCAGCACGATTGATCCAGAATTTGATACGATTGAGCTGAATGAAAACGACACAATTTTGCTTTGCACGGATGGCTTGACCAATTCGTTGAGTGACCCTCAAATTCAGCAAATTTTGGCTACTAAGGATCTTTCTCTTAAAGATCGCTGCAATAAATTAGTCAATGAAGCAAATCGATTAGGCGGTGGTGACAATATCACTGTCTGTCTGGTCTGCAACAAGGAGGATGATAGTAAATGATCGATAAAGGTTATTTGCTAGGTGAACGTTACCGGATCATCGATACTCTTGGCGAAGGCGGAATGGCTAATGTATATCTAGCCAAAGATATTATTTTGCAACGCAAGGTCGCCGTTAAAGTTTTGCGTTTGGATTTGCAAAAAGAACCACAAACTGAAGCACGTTTTCAACGTGAAGCTTTAGCCACTAGTGAATTAAGCCATCCAAATATTGTATCTGTTCTCGATGTTGGCAATGATCAGGGTTTGCCATACATGGTCATGGAATATGTCAACGGCCCTGATTTAAAAGAATACATTCAAAAAAATTCCCCGCTGGATCTGCATGAAGTTATTAGAATCATGGATCAGATTTTGAGTGCAGTTGCTTTGGCTCACAAGCATAATGTCATTCACCGTGATTTAAAGCCGCAAAATATCTTGATGGATAAACGCGGCAACGTGAAAATCGCAGACTTCGGAATTGCTGTAGCTTTGAATCAAAGTTCAGTTACTCAAACCAATTCGGTGATGGGATCAGTTCATTACACGTCTCCAGAGCAAACGCGCGGTGGATTGGTTACCAAGCAGTCAGATATTTATTCTTTAGGAATTATTTTATATGAATTAATTACCGGACATGTGCCGTTTAATGGTGATACGCCGGTTGCGGTGGCGTTAAAGCATGCACAAGAACCGATTCCATCAATCAGAAAAAAGAATCCGGCTGTGCCGCAAGCCTTAGAAAATGTTGTCTTAAAAGCATCTGCAAAAGATCCACGCGACCGTTATGCATCTGCTCAAGAAATGAAAGCTGATCTTGATACAAGTTTAGACTTCAGTCGTAAAGACGAACCAATCTTTGTCCCTAATCATGGGATGAGCGATGATAAAACGATTATCCTTCCTGGCTTTAAGCCTCAAATTGACAAACAGCAGGATGAGGATAAAAAGACCGATGACCAAAAGCAAAAGGCAGAAACAAAACCTGGCTTTTTGCAAACGGTCAAAAAACACAAATGGTGGTTTATTTTTATTGGAATCGCCGCCTTTTTAATTATTTTTATCATGATTTTTGCACTTAGTGGCAAGAATGCTCAACAAAAAATTTATGTGCCTGATGTGACAAATGTCCCTGAAGGCAAAGCAAAAATCAAAATTGAAAATGCTGGCCTAAGCGTTGGAACAGTGAAGAGACAACATTCTGACAGCATTGATGCTGGTAAAGTGATTGAAACAACCCCATCAGCAGGTGATTCAGTTGCAAAAGGCAAGAGCATCGACTTAATTGTTTCTAGTGGTGCAGGGATGGTCAAAGTACCTAATGTTGTAAATATGGATTACGACAAGGCTGCACAAAAACTAGAAAAATTGGGCTTTGATGTGATTCGAAAAAATCAATACTCTTCTGACGTAGCCAGCGGCAATGTGATTTCGCAGAGTGTTGCTGCAGGAGTTCAAGTAAAGCCAAAACAAACAACAATTACTTTATTTGTTTCTCAAGGAAAACTGCAAAAGCCGAAGAGCACGATGATTACGCTTAAGAATTTAAAGAACTATTCATTAAGAAGTGCTCAGGATTATGCAAAGGATAATGGTCTTACCCTGCAAATAAATGAAGAATACTCCAATACTATTGATAAGGGCATGGTTATTTCTACGCAACCTGCTGCTGGAACTAAGGTGGAACGTGGTTCAACAGTCACAATCAAAGTATCAAAGGGTGCCAAAGAAAGTGAAGAAAAGACCGTAAATATTACTAAGAACTTCACGGTTGACTATGTTGCTCCGCAATCAAGCGATAGCAAAATTCAAGAAAGCGAAGGCAACCATGTCCAGATTTATATCAAAGATGATGATCATTCGCTAGGCAATATTTATCGTGATCTTTACATTAAACATGATATGAGCTTTTCAATTCCATTCTCACTTAAAGATGGTTCAGGCCAATTAAAAGTAATTCGGGATGGTAAAACAATTTTGAACGAAAAGGTGACTAAATGACACGATTAGCTAAAGGAACTGTAATTGGGCTAATTGCCGGTTATTACGACGTTGAAACAGATGAGGGCCTTATTAGAACACGTGCTCGTGGCGTTTTTCGTCAAAAAAAGCAAAAGCCCGCAGTAGGCGATCACGTTGAAATTCAAATAGATGATCAAGGTACCAGCTATTTGGTGAAAATTTTTCCAAGAATGAATCGAATTGGTCGCCCTGCAGTTGCCAATGTTAGTCACGTCTTGCTGGTTATTTCTGCTGTTCAACCAGATTTTTCCTTGCAGCTTTTAGATCGTTTTCTGACATTTTTTGCATGGCAAAAAGTTGCGGTTACGGTCTATTTGTCAAAGGCCGATTTATTAAAAAATAGTGCAAAATTAGATCAAATTAAACAGGATTTAGCTTATTATCAAAAGATAGGCTATCCTGTCTATTTTGATGCGGAAACTTTGGCGAAAGAATTAAATCAAAAAATTGGCACAGATCAAATTTGGACTTTGGCCGGTCAGTCCGGTGCAGGTAAGTCAACGCTGCTTAACAAATTAAAAAAGGATGCCAATCAAGAGACAGGCCAAATTTCGATGGTTTTAAATCGCGGAAAGCATACGACAAGAAAAGTACAATTGTTTAAGCTGGGCAAAGGCTTTTTAGCTGATACGCCTGGCTTTTCGTCAATTGATTTAACGCCTATTAAGTTGGATCAACTAAAAGACTATTTTTTGGAATTTAAAAAGGCTAGTGCTCATTGCAAATTCAGAGGTTGTCTGCACTTAAAAGAGCCAAAATGCGAAGTTAAACGTCTGTTGGCCGAAAGTGAGATCAGTCAAAGCCGTTATGACGATTATTTGGCAATGAGAAATGAAATTGAAGAAGGAAGAATACCAGAGTATTTGAAGTAAAGGGAGATAAGATGTTGATTGCACCGTCAATTCTGAATGCAAATAATTTAACGCTAAAAGATGAAATCGAAAGAGCGACGAATGCAGGGATTACCCGTTTTCATATTGATATCATGGATGGTCATTTTGTCCCGAATCTGTCTTTTGGCCCGCAATTAGTTAGTGATTTTAAAACTGAATTTCCGATTACTGAAGCTGAAATTCACTTGATGAGTAATAACCCAAAGGTCTTGATCCCAGCTTTAGTAAAGGCCGGTGCAGATCTGCTTGAGTTTCATTATGAAGCAATGCAGCCAAATGAAGTGAAGTATTGGCTGGATTATCTCAAATCAAATGGGGTTAAAGCTGGTTTAGTTTTGAATCCTGATACGCCAGTTTCAGTTGTAGAACAATTTAAGAATCAAATTGATCAGCTTTTGTTAATGACGGTTCATCCTGGCTTTGGCGGACAGAAGTTTTTGGAAAATTCAGCTTCCCGTATTAAAGAGGCAAGAGAATTGGTGGGCAAGGACATTGCAATTGAAGTCGATGGTGGCATTAATCAGCAAACTGCTAGAATTGCCAAGGACGCTGGTGCCAATGTCTTTGTAGCGGGCTCTTATCTTTTTGAAAAAGGCGATATTGCCAGTCAGATTGCCAAATTAACGCAAAGTCTATCATGAGAGCATACGCACTTTTAGGTGGCCCTGAAAATGTATGGCCTGCTGATATTCAAAAGCGATTAAATAAAGAAAAAAAGGTAGGCTCTTTGCTCATCGGTGTTGATCGGGGCAGTTTGCTGCTGGAAGAGATGGGATTGGTTCCAGATTTGGCAATCGGTGATTTTGACTCTTTAAGACCCGAAGAATTATCAAAAATTGAAGCAAACGTACATGATATTCGCTATTCAAATCCTGTAAAAGATTTGACAGATTCAGAATTGATGATCAGGGCGGCTTTTATTGATTATCACGTCGATCAGTTGACAATTTTAGGAGCAACGGGAGGCCGCATTGATCATTTCTTGGTCAATTTATTTATGCTGCTCAACCCAGCAGTCAGGTGTTATGCTGAAAAAATTTCTCTAGTTGATTATCAGAACAAAATTATCTTTCTGGATCATGGTCAGCATCTTGTTCAGCAGCAAGGTGAGTACCCATATTTTGGCGTCGCTTGTTTAGAAAAAACAGAAAATTTGAATATTTTGGATGCTCGTTATGAATTGCATGGATTTTCGACAGCATATCCCCGCATTTTTGCCTCAAACGAATTTAAAAAAGGAAACAATCGGTTTCACCTAAATTTATCTTCTGGAATGGCTGCAGTAATTTTTTCAAAAGATATTAATCGATTTCATAACATTTATGACGAGAACGTGTAAAATATAGCTAACTACTATTTTCTAATTCAAGAAAGGATTATTAGGTTATGAAATACACTGATTTTGAAAAGCAAGTAGCAAGTTTTAAAAAATGACCGTTACGAAGCTCGTCTTGACCGTGCAAAGAGAAATGTTGAAGATTACATGCACAAGAATTGTGTTCACATTTTCGATAAAAAGAAAAAGAAGGATGTTGCAGCAGTGCACGGTAGTGCAAGAGGGGTTGTTTTCCAAGATTTGGGATTGCCAACCAAATTAAGTGAAATGATCAATGCCTATGCTTACACTCCACTTGATGAAAGAATGGCTAATGAAATTCCTGACGATGACAAGCATCACAATATTGCTCGTTAATGAAAAAAGAGATGCATAAAAATGCATCTCTTTTTAATTTGCTTCAAGATAAAAAAATAAGCTTATCAGATCACTGATCCAATAGGCTTGAATGGTTATTAGGCACGAGTTACTTTACCAGACTTCAAAGTCTTAGTTGAAACCCAAACGCGCTTTGGCTTACCGTCAACAAGAATACGAACTCTTTGAAGGTTTGGCTTCCATGCACGACGAGCTGATCTCTTTGAGTGGGAACGTTTGTTACCAAAAGTAGTCTTCTTACCTGTTACAAAATCTTTTGCCATTTGCTAAACCTCCTTTAGCTATGTTTTCATACTTAAATAAGATAGCATATTGTGAGCGTCAATTCAACTCCGAAAGTATTTTTTAATAAATTGATTTACTAAGCGTTTAACATTTTACTATGATAAAATAAATACGTATATTAAGACAATAATAAAGATGGAGGAAGAAAATGGCTGTTAAGATCAAAACAAAAGATGGTTTGATTGATATTTCAAACGGAGTGATTGCAACTGTTGTTGGTAGTGCAGCTACCTCTAATTACGGCGTTGTAGGAATGGCTTCAAAGAACGCCATTCGTGACGGCTTTGACGGTATTCTTAATCGGGCTAACTATAAACGCGGTGTTGTTGTCAAGTCAGAAGATAATGAAATCACCGTTGATGTTTACATCATTGTTGGCTATGGCTTGAAGATTTCAGAAGTTAGTCGCAATGTTCAAGATAGTGTTAAATATAATTTGAAGAATCAACTTGGTTTTGACACTAAAGCAGTTAATGTCATCGTGCAAAGCGTTAAGGTACTTGACGAGTAACGCAAGCGGAGGTTATGAATTTTGGTTTTAAAAGAAATAGATAGTACACAATTTAGAGATATGGTTCGCGTGGCCACTCATCGACTGGGTAAAAATGCGGAATTTGTTAACTCATTGAACGTATTCCCAGTTCCAGATGGTGACACGGGTACCAACATGAATTTGACTATTGAAAGTGGAGCAAAAGCTGTCAGCGAAAATCCAAGTACCAATGTTAGTGATTTAACCGAAAGCTTAGCCAAGGGGATGCTGATGGGAGCTCGTGGCAATAGTGGAGTTATTACTTCACAACTATTTAGAGGCTTCTATAAAGCTACTCAAGGCATGAAAACTCTTAATGCACAAGAATTATCCAATGCTTTCACCAATGGTGTTACAACCGCTTATAAAGCAGTTATGAAGCCAGTGGAAGGTACTATTTTGACAGTTGCTCGCGTAGCAGCAGAAGAAGGTGCTACTAAGGCTAACGATACCGATGATGTTGAAGAAGTAATGAAGGCTGTTGTAGAAGGTGCTAAAAAGGCATTAAAGACTACCCCAGATTTGCTTCCAATTTTGAAACAAGTTGGCGTTGTCGATTCAGGTGGTCAAGGGTTGCTCTTTATTTATGAAGGATTCCTTGAAGGAATTTTGGGCGAAAACTTTGCTGACCAATATCAACCAGATGCAGGCGAAATGGACGAAATGATTAACGCCATGCACCATCGATCTGTTCAAAGTCAATTGGCTACGCAAGATATCAAGAACGGCTATTGTACAGAAATCATGGTTGATTTAACTGCTGATGTTCCTAATAAGAAGCCATTTGACTTAGACGAATTCAGAAAGCATTTATCAGGTATTGGTGATTCCTTGCTAGCTGTTTCTGATGGTGACGTTGCCAAGGTTCACGTTCATACTGAACATCCAGGTGAAGTTTTCCAATATGGAAGTCAATTCGGTCAACTCGGCAAAATCAAGATTGATAACATGAGAATTCAACATGAAACCATTGTTGAAGGCGATGAAGATAAGCAAGAAAGCGTAGACTTTGCTGTTATTGCCGTAGCTTCTGGTAATGGTATTCGCAAGCTCTTTGAAAGTGAAGGCGTTAACCGGATTATCTCTGGTGGACAAACAATGAATCCATCAACAGCTGATATTATCGATGCCATTAAGAAATCCGGCGCTAAGCAAGCAATTGTTCTGCCAAACAACGGCAATATTATTATGGCTGCTAAGCAAGCTGCAGAAGTTAGCGATATTCCAGTTGGCATTGTTCCAACTAAAACGATTTCACAAGGTTTAACTGCCATGCTTTCATTTGATCCTGATGCTTCAGTTGATGATAATGTTGAAGCAATGACTGAAAATTTGGATACAGTTGTTTCCGGTGAAGTAACCCAAGCAAACCGTGATACTACTATTAATGATGTAGAAATTCATAAGAATGATTACTTAGGTATCGTTGATGGCGACATTAAGATCGATAATGCTGATTTAATCAAGGCAACTACTGAAACGGTCGAAAAGATGCTTGATGACGACACTGAAATTATCACAATTATGTACGGTCGTGATGCTAACAAGGAACAAGCTGAAAAAGTAGTATCAGCTTTGAAGGCCGAACATGATGATCTTGAATTTGAAATTCACGATGGTGGTCAACCAGTTTATAATTTCTTGATTTCAGCTGAATAATTAATATGAATGAAAATGCATTATTTGCTCCAGTAACAGATATAAAGGGTGTTGGAACAAAGACTGCAGCAAATTTAGGGAGCTTAGGTATCTATAGCATTTATGATTTGCTATTTTACTTTCCTTTTCGTTATGACGAATTGCAGACTTTACCGCTTGATCAAATCATGGATGGTCAGAAGGTATTGTTAAAAGGAATTGTAGCAACTGAGCCTTTTTTGAGCCGCTTTGGCTACAAAAAGAGCCGTCTAAGCTTCAAATTAAGGATTGACCATGATATTGTCATGGTCAATTTTTTTAACCAGCCATGGCTTAAAAACAAGGTCGAGATTGGCAAAGAAGTTGCTGTATATGGCAAATATAATGTTGCTCGGCAGTCTTTATCAGCTTTCAAGTTTGTTGCTGAAAAGGAAAATGATAGTGGAATGGCGCCGATTTATCCGGTAAATAAGCATGTCCGTCAAAAGAAGCTGGTGGATTTAATCAATTTGGCGATTGATAATTTTCTTGATCAGGTTGAAAATGTAGTGCCAAAAAGGATTCGGCAGAAATATCGTTTGCTCAGTGATCAAGAAATTATTCAAAAGATGCACCATCCTAAAAATGGCAATGAGGTACAACTTGCTAAACGTAGTGCGATTTTCCGTGAATTCTTTATTTTTCAGATGCAGCTGGCACTTTTGACCAGCCAAAGCAACGAACATAATACCGGTGAAGCCAAGAAGTATGATTTAAAGGCAATTGCCAAGTTAACGGCTTCCTTGCCATTTGAGTTGTCGGCTGATCAAAAGCAGGCCGTGAATGAAATCTATGCTGATCTGTTTCAAAAACGTCAGATGCGGCGTCTTTTGCAAGGGGATGTTGGCTCGGGCAAAACGGTCGTCGCTGTTTATGCTATTTTTGCCGCAATTACGGCTGGTTATCAGGCAGCATTGATGGTACCGACTGAAATTTTAGCAACGCAGCACTTTAATAAAATCGATCAGCTGCTCAGACCATTAGGCGTAAGAGTTGCACTTTTAACGGGCAACACTAAAACATTGGAGCGACGTGAAATTTACCGTGAACTGACTGATGGCACAATTAACGTTGTCATTGGTACTCACGCCTTAATTCAGAAAAACGTCATTTTTAAGAATTTAGGGTTAGTCATTATCGACGAACAGCACCGCTTTGGCGTTGGGCAGCGGCAAGCTTTGATTAACAAAGGCGAATGTCCTGATATTTTGGCAATGACGGCAACGCCAATTCCGCGCACGCTTGCTCTAACTGTTTATGGGGAAATGTCCGTTTCCGAAATACGTCACTTGCCAGCTGGGCGGAAACCAATAATCTCTAGTTGGCAAACAAGCAGTCAAATGGATAGCGTTTATCGCTTGATGCGCGAGCAATTAGCGGCCGGTTTTCAAATTTATGCAGTAACGCCGCTGATCTCTGAATCTGAGACCTTGGATTTAAAAAATGCTGAAGAATTGCACCAAAAGCTCAGTCATGATTTTCCAGATCAAAACGTCGTCTTACTGCATGGTCAGATGCCAGGACCAAAAAAAAATAAAATTATGGCTGACTTTGTTGCGGGTGAAATTGATATTCTTGTTACAACTAGTGTCATTGAAGTTGGTGTCGATGTGGCTAATGCCAATATGATGGTAATTTATAATGCCGATCGTTTCGGCTTAAGTCAGCTTCACCAATTAAGAGGCCGAATTGGCCGTGGTCAGACGCAGAGCTATTGCGTTTTTGTGGCAGATCCAAAGACTGATTCTGGCAAAGCTAGAATGAAAATCATTGCTTCAACTAATGATGGCTTTAAACTAGCTGAAGAAGACCTTAAAATGCGCGGCGAAGGAGATCTGTTTGGCAAGGCTCAATCTGGTTTGCCTGAATTTAGAGTCGGCAATGTTGTTAATAACTACCAAACTTTAGTCGTCGCGCAAAAAGAAGCTAAAGCGCTAGTTCAAGCAGATCCAAAATTGACGGCCGCAGATCATCAAACATTAAAAGAAATTTTGCATTATAAAGACTTAGAACAAAATCGAGTTTAGGAAAGACGTGATTAATTAATGAAGAGAATTGCAATCGATGCTATGGGTGGCGAGAATGCGCCTAAGGCGATTATTGATGCCATTATTAAAGTTAGACCTGAAATGCCTGATACTAAATTTATTTTATTTGGCGATAAGGAAAAGATTCGGCAGACTCTGCCAGCTGATCAAATTAATGATCAATTAGAAGTTGTGCCGACTAGTCAAATGATTAACGATGAAGATGAACCAGTTAAGGCCATCCGTACCAAAAAAGACTCTTCAATGGTTGTCGCTGCTAGATATGTTAAAGAAGGAAAAGCTGATGCATTGTTCTCAATGGGCAACACTGGTGCGCTTTTAGCTTGCGGCATCTTTATCATTGGCCGAATTAAAGGTATTGCTCGTCCAGGTCTTATGCCAACCTTGCCAGTACAAAATTCTGATAAGGGCTATAACTTAATCGATATTGGTGCCAATGCCCAAACTAAGCCTGAATATATTTTGCAATGGGCTGAAATGGCAGCTTTTTATGCTGAAAAAATTCGTGGCATTGTACATCCTCGCGTTGCTTTGCTCAATAATGGTGCTGAAAGCGATAAGGGCGATAGCGTCCACCAAGAGGCCTATAAGTTGCTGCAGGATAGTGATTTGAACTTCATTGGCAATATTGAAGGCAACGAATTAATGACCGGCAAGACGGACGTTGCCGCGATGGATGGCTTTTCCGGCAATATTGCTTTAAAGAGTATTGAAGGCATGGCAAGCGTTCTGCTTCATTCATTAAAGGATAGTTTGCTAAATAATGGCTTAGTCACTAAGCTCGGTGCTTTAATGATTAAAAATGCCGTTTATGATTTAAAGAATAAATATGATACGGCGCGCTACGGTGGAGCAGTTTTGATGGGCGTAAACGCTCCAGTAGTCAAAACGCATGGTCGGTCAAATGAGCGTCCCATCTATTATACTTTGAAGCAAATTGGTAAGATATTAGATGAAAATTTAATTGGCGAAATTAAAGAAAAGTTTAGTCAAAAATAATTGTAAAAAATAAGCAAAAAATTAGAAAGCGTGTTAAAAATGACAGAAGAAGAAATTTTTAATAAGATTAAAGACTTAATTACCGACAATTTTGAAATTGATCCGGCTAAGATCACGAAAAATACTAGTTTTACTGAAGATTTAGACGCCGACTCAATTGATTTGGTTGAATTTATCTTGCAGCTTGAAGATGAATTTGGCTCTGAAATTCCTGATGAAGATGCAGAAAAGATTAAAACTGTGGGTGACGCTGTAGCCTACATAAAAGCGCATCAAGCTTAATATTTTGAAAATATTTTTTGAAAAAAAGCCGTTCTGGATTTGCATCAGAATGGCTTTGCGTTTATAATTAAAAAATAAATCAAAGAATTTAAGTACCTTTTAATAAAAGTACCGATTGAGATGGAGGAATGACCTTTGGAGAAGCAGAGCGATCTCTTATTAGATATTCAGCACCTGCACACGGCATACCGTCTGCAAGGTAAGTTTTATGATGCGGCTGACGATATCAACTTAACTTTAAAACGTAATGAAATTTTGGCCATTGTTGGTGAATCAGGCTGCGGTAAAAGCACAATTGCTTCAAGTATTATTGGCTTGTATGACCATAAGAATACACGAGTAACCGGGGACATTCTTTATAATGAATTAAACTTGGTTGGCTTGAACGAGCAGCTTTTTAATAAAATTCGTGGTGACAATATCGGTATTATCTTCCAGGACCCATTAGCCAGTTTGAATCCGTTAATGCGTGTTGGTGACCAAGTTGCTGAAACTCTTTACTACCACACTGATATGAATCAAAAAGCTCGTCATGCACGGGTTATTGAATTGTTTAATCAAGTAGGAATGCCAAAACCTGAAGAAATGTACACAATGTACCCACATGAATTATCAGGTGGTTTGCGTCAGCGTGTAGTTATTGCGATGGCAATTGCATGTAAGCCAGAAATCATTATTGCAGATGAACCAACTACTGCTTTGGATGTTACTATTCAGGCTCAAATTTTGGACTTGCTTGAAGATATTCAAAAGCAATCTGAATCTGGAATTATTTTGATTACGCACGACTTGGGCGTTGTTGCAGAAACTGCTGATGAAGTTGCAGTTATGTACGCTGGTCAAATCGTTGAAAAAGCGGATGTTAAGACTATTTTTGAACACCCGCTTCACCCATATACCCGTTCACTTTTGAATTCAATGCCACAAAATGACGATGAATCAAAAGATTTACAGGTAATTCACGGAACTGTTCCATCATTAAAGAACATGCCGCGTGAAGGTGACCGTTTTGCAGCAAGAATTCCTTGGATTTCGGCCAGTGCTCATGAACAAAATCCACAAGTTCATGAAGTAGAACCAGGGCACTGGGTAAGATGTACCTGCTGGAAGACATTCCACTTCGAAAATGAAAATACAAAGCAGGTAAGTGGGGAGTAACATATGGCAAAAGAAATAATTTCAATTAATGATTTAAAAGTTTACTACCCAATTCGTTCTGGGTTCTGGAACAGAATTACCGATTACGTTCGTGCCGTTGATGGAATTAACTTTTCAATCAATGAAGGTGAAACTTATGGTTTGATCGGTGAATCTGGTTCAGGTAAGTCAACAACTGGTAAAGCAATCGTTGGGGTTGAAAAAGTCACATCTGGTTCCATTATGTATAAGGGTATGGATGTTACTAAAGCCCGCAACAGAAAGAAATTGGATTACAACAAGGATGTTCAAATGATTTTCCAGGATTCAATGTCAAGTTTGAACCCAAGAAAGAGAATCGAAGATATCATTGCTGAACCGATCAGAAACTTTGAAAATTTGACCACTGATCAAGAACGTGATCGTGTTCAAGAATTGCTTGATATCGTTGGGATGCCAAGTGATGCGATTTATAAATATCCACACGAATTCTCTGGTGGTCAGCGTCAGAGAATTGGGGTTGCCCGTGCGGTAGCAACTAATCCAAAATTGATTGTAGCCGATGAACCAACTTCAGCTTTGGACTTGTCAGTTCAAGCTCAGGTTTTGAACTTCATGAAGCATATTCAACAACAATATAATATTGCTTACCTCTTCATTTCTCACGACTTGGGTGTTGTTAAGCACATGTCAGAAAACTTGGCTATTATGCACCGTGGTCGTTTAGTTGAAATTGGTAGTAGAGAAGAAATCTACAAGCACCCAGTTCATATTTATACTAAGCGTCTTCTTTCAGCTATTCCTCAAGTAGATGTTGAACACCGTGAAGAACACAAGAAGCACCGCGAAGAAGTTGAAAAAGAATTCCAAGAAGACCAAAGCAAATGGTACGACAAAGGTGGTCGGGTATTCCCATTACAGAAAATTGCTCCTGATCACTGGGTTGCACTTCCAGAAGATGAAGCTGTACAAGCTAAAATTAAAGAGCAACAAGAAAAGGAGAGTGATTAAGCATGTGGAAGACCATTTTACGTCGTTTACTGATCATGATTCCACAGGTAATCATCTTGAGTATGATGGTATTCCTTTTAGCTAAGATGATGCCAGGTGACCCATTTACCGGTTCAATTAACCCTAACACTGACCCAAAGCAAATTTGGGCTTTGAAGAAAGCTGCTGGTTTATTTGATCCATGGTATGTTCAATACGGAAGATGGGTTGGCAACTTAT
Source organism: Lactobacillus sp. UBA5813 (assembly GCF_002417895.1). Classification (NCBI taxonomy): domain Bacteria; kingdom Bacillati; phylum Bacillota; class Bacilli; order Lactobacillales; family Lactobacillaceae; genus Lactobacillus; species Lactobacillus sp. UBA5813. Next base: position 3,695 of record NZ_DICZ01000017.1, on the reverse strand, counting down.
TCCACGGCAATTTAGGTACAAGTTATATTCAACACGTTCCGGTAACTTCATTAATTGCTGACCGTGCCGTGAATACTTTCTGGTTATCACTTTTAACCACGATTTTGACTTATGCAATTGCTATTCCTATGGGTATTACCGCTGGTCGTCACCAAGATGAATGGCAAGATACTGCAGTTCAAATCTTTAACTACATTACGTTTGCGATCCCTGGATTCGTATTCTACATCTTAGGTTTATGGTTATTCGGCTTCACTTTGGGCTGGTTCCCAATTTCTGGTTCTGTTTCTGCTAGTGCCTCTGGTTTCTGGGGTGTACTTGGTAGTCGTCTTTACCACATGATTTTGCCGGCAATTTTATATGCCTTGATTACTACGACTGGCACTGTTCAATACTTGAGAACTGGTATTGTTGATAACAAGGTTGAAGATTACGTAAGGACTGCTCGTAGTAAGGGTGTTCCTGAAAATGTTGTTTTCCATAAGCACATTTTGAGAAACTCACTCCTTCCAATTGCTGCCTTCTTAGGTAACACTATTACTGGACTTCTTAGTGGTTCAATGATTATTGAATCTGTCTTCAGTTATCCTGGTATGGGTAAATTGTTCCTTGATTCAATTTCACAACGTGACTACACGACTTTAACTGCCTTGATTCTTATCTTTGGTATTTTAACTTTAACTGGTAACTTGCTTTCGGATATCATCATGAGCATTATTGACCCACGTATCAGAATTCAATAAAAGGGAAGGAGAGTATTATGGCTAATAAAAAAGAAAATAAGAAGAATACTGTTAAAAACGATAAGCCAAAGGCCTCTCTTCCACCATCTGGTATGAAGGTCATTTTCCGCGAAATTGTTAAAGACAAGACAGCTTTAGTAGCCGCCATTATTATCATTTTGATTTTGTTGTTCACATTTGGTGGCTCATTATTCTTGAACAAAGAACAAGTAACTGAAATTAATATTGCTGATGCTTACTATGGTTGGGGCGAAGCAGGACACTTGCTTGGTACTGACGATGGTGGACGTGATATTCTTAAGTTATTGATCATGGGTGGTCGTAACTCCATCATGATTGGTCTTTCAGTTACCGTTATTACTGAAATTGTTGGTTTAATTGTTGGGTTGGTTTCTGGTTACTATGGTGGAGCAATCGACTTAATAATCATGAGAATCGTTGACTTCGTTCAGATTTTGCCACAATTGCCAATTATCATTGTTTTGACTACTGTTATTCCAAATTACAACGCCGTAACTCTGGTTTGGTTGATCGCAATGTTCGGCTGGACAACAACGGCACGTTATTACCGGTCATTCATTCTTTCACAACGTGAAAGAGATTATGTTTTGGCCTCAAAGACATCTGGTTCTTCCAACCTGCAAATTATGTTCAGAGAAGTTTTGCCAAACATTACTTCAATGATCATCATCGATGTTGTTTTAACTGTTGCTGGTAACATTGGTATTGAAACATCACTTTCCTTCTTAGGTTATGGTTTGCCAACAACTACTCCATCACTTGGTACTTTGATTGGATTTGCTGATGACCCAGTTAACGTTACTACACGTCCATGGCTATGGCTTCCAGCCACTGTCTTGCTTTTGGTAATTTCCTTGAGCATCAACTATGTTGGTCGTGCTTTGCAACGTGCGGGTGACGCAAGACAACGTGAAGATTAAGATTAATAATAAAAAGATTAAAAAGCCTTTATCCCTTGAGATATGTAGTGACCCCCGAAATTCGGACACGGATTTCGGGGGTTTTTCTACGTAAAGTCAAGTATCATTAGGTACTTGGCTTTTTTTTTACCTTGATTTTTATCTTTTAGTATTTGAGGGGCAATTTATTTAAGAATTAAATCTATGACAAATAAGCCTATTAATTATGCTTTTCTTTAATAGGCTGGAGTATAATGTCTCTAGATCAATTAATTACGGCAAAAGTCTTTTTGGTTATGTGTGGCTACGCTGTAATCATATAATTGGTCGTTTTGGATCAGGGCATATATGGTTCTGATCAGTTTATGAATTGAAGCAATAGCGATTTTCTTGAATCCTTTGGTTTGAGAAGATCGCTTTTTGCTTTCATAATAGTCGGCAATATGGCATGGGTTGGTTTTAGCTGCATTGTCTATCTGTCCAATGGCCCGATAGAGAATCTTTCTGGCTACGGCATTGCCATGCTTAGTAATACTTAAGCTTGAATCCATTTCACCTGACTGGTATCTTCCCGGATCAATACCGATAAACGCATTAATCTTATTGGGATTACTGAATCTGCGCATATCGCCTAACTCTGCTAACACTCTGACTGCAGTAGTTTGAGCAAATCCAGGAATGCTTTCAAGTATTTCAAGATCTCTATTTGGCAGCTTTTTAGCTAAAGCTGTCATTTGATCGATTATCCTTTCCCTCTGACTGCTTAATACGAGCAGACGATCTGCATAATACTTAGCTTGGGTTGTTTCAACGCTACCATTTTCGACAACAGGATAGCTTTTATGAGCCAATTCTAAAAGTTTCTTGGCAGTTTTTTGTGCGTGCTTGTTGCCAAAGCCTTTTAACGTAAGCAGCCAGCGAACAATCTGCTCCTTGTCAGATTCAAGAATACTTTCGCAATGTGGATATTGCTTAATTATCTGCCAATAATTATTGCCTTTAGAATTACTAAATAAAGTCTCAATTTCAGGAAAAGTCGACTGCAGTGCCTGGTGAAGACGATTCTTAGCCATTATCAAATCTGAGGTTAATTGATCATAGAACCTGCTTAAAGCATTGAGCTGATGATATTCTTCAGCCTGCAATTGATTAACTGGATGATGATAAAGTTTTTGAATTAGTGCTAAGTGATAAGCATCATTGCGGTCAGTCTTGTTGTGGCGTAATCCCTGATCCATTTCTTTCTTGGCCTTTAACGGATTAAGAATGATATAATCGTAGCCATAATCTTCAAGAAAGGTCTGTAGTCTGCGCGAATAAACGCCGGTTGCTTCAAAGATAATTTGTGGATGAATGGCAAATACATGCAATTCTTTTAATAGCTGCAAGAAGCCTGGCCGATCATTGGTAATCTCAAACTCATTCTTGCTTTCACCGATTAATTCACACACTGTTGAAGCAGACTTGCTTACATCAATACCGAATACAACTTTCATCATTAGCCTCCCAATCCAGCAGTAAAAAATTTTTGCTTAAGAACTCGGATCTAATTTTCTAAACTCGACATCTAGGTGCCCACATTCTTCGAAGAGATTGCCAAATTCCTATGCAAAACTGCCAGTTTATTATACGACATCACGTGTCTAAACCCCCGAAGGCATATTGTTTTACTGCTATCTCAATTCTACAAGAGAATAAAAATAGTGAATCAATTATCCCGTCGGATAATCAATTCACTATTTAGCTTAGAATGTTTACTATGTATAAATTATCTAAACAAGATAAAATTCATATTTTTAAAGAATGGACTTTAGAAGAGAAACGCGGAACCTATTTAGGTAAAAAATATGGAGTAAGAAAAGAAATTATAAACTATTTGGTAAAAAATATGGAGTAAGAAAAGAAATTATAAACTATTTGGTAAAACTGATTAAAATTCATGGCTTTTCCATTCTTGATAAGCCTCATACTTATTACTCCAAGGAATATAAAGAACGTGCAATCAAAAGAGTTCTTTTCGGAGACGAAGCAA
>NZ_DICZ01000015.1:0-72950 GCF_002417895.1 Lactobacillus sp. UBA5813 | reverse complement strand
GTTCTTTTCGGAGACGAAGCAATTGCTGCAGTAGCTCTTGATCTTGGCTTGTCCAGTATAGGTATGCTAAGCAATTGGATTCGCTCCTACAAAGAAAATGGGTATAATGTCGTTATCAAGAAGAAAGGACGACATACTCTTGAAGAAAAGTACAAGCAAAGAGCTAGAGAAGCTGAAACGAGAAAACGAAAAGCTTCGTCGCCAGAATTTAAAGCTTACTGTCGAAAACGCATTTATAAAAAATTGGATGCCTTGGTGCTGAGCTCAAAGGCAGATACACTGCACCCGGATACCGGGTGGTTGCCGACCGTTTGCACAATGAAGGCTTTAAGGTTAACCGCAAGACAGTTTACCGTCTGATGAGCAAGCTGGACTTAATTGGCTATCGCATGAGACGCAGAAAACGTTATGACAGCTATGAGGGAAAGATTGAGGACAGAATCAAGCCAGATCTGATTAAGCGCAAGTTCTTTGCCGTCAGGCCAAATATGAAGTGGTACACGGATATTACCGAGTTCAATTTAAGAGGACAGAAGCTTTATCTTTCGCCAATTATCGATGGCTGTGCTAGAGATATAGTTGCCTACAATATTTCTCGTCATCCTAACCTCAAACAAGCAATGACAATGCTTGATGATGCTTTTACTGCTCATCCTGCGCTCAATGGTTTAATCTTTCATTCTGATCGTGGCTGGCAATATCAAAACCGAGCTTACCAGCGCGAATTAGCCATTCATGGAATAGAACAAAGCATGTCTAGAAAGGGCTGCTCTCCTGATGATGGGCTGATGGAAGGCTTCTTTGGCATTCTCAAACGCGAAATGTTCTACGGCAAAGAAACAAACTATGCCAATCTTGATGAATTGGAGCAAGCTATCAAAGACTATATCCGCTTCTACAATACTGAAAGAACCAAGACAAAACTAAAAGGACTGACCCCGGAACAATTCCGGAATCAATCCTTAGTTGCATAATATCAATAAAGTGTCCAATTTTGCTGGGTCACTACAATAAAGACTTTTTTCTTTTGTATCGTAATGAATATGAGAGTATAATTTCTAATTCTTAAAATAAATTTTATAAAACTATTGCAAATTTAATAAAACATGGTATTATTTAATCATCAACTTGATTCAAAAACTAATTTGAATAGATAATCCGTTATGGGGGGAAAATAATATGAAAACAGCAAAGATCTTAGGTTCGATCGGTGTTGTTACCGCTGCAGCTCTTTCATTAGTTGCCTGTGGTTCAAGTCAAAGTAGCAACTCTGGTTCAAAAGAGGCAAGTAAGTTTAAAGAAGCTACACCAACTAAAACAGTTAAAAAGGGTGGTACTTTAACCTACGCTATTGAAACAGATACACCATTCACTGGTATTTTTGAAAATGGACTTGAAACAAGTCAAACTGATAGTGATGTTATGCAATTTGGTAACGAAGCTTTGTTTGATACTGATAACACTTATCGTATTAACAACAAAGGTCCAGCTACGTTCAAATTGGATAGAAAGAAGAAGACCATTACTATCACAGTTAAGAAGGGTGTTAAGTGGTCAGATGGTAAACAAGTTGTTGCCAAAGATTTGGAATACCCATATGAAATTGTTGCTAACAAGGCAGCCAACTCACAACGTTACACCGGTTCACTTGCCAACATTGTTGGTTTAGCTGCATATCACTCCGGCAAGTCAAAGACTATTTCTGGTATTGAAATGCCAGACGGTGCAAATGGCCGTACAATTGTTATTCACTTTAAGCAAATGATGCCAGGTATGTATCAATCAGGTAACGGTTACTTCCTTGAATATGCTGACCCATACCACTACTTAAAGAATGTTTCATTTAGTAAACTTGAATCATCTGACCAAGTACGTAAGAAGCCTTTGTTCTTTGGTCCATACAAAGTTTCAAAGATCGTTCGTGGTCAATCAGTAACCTGGGTACCAAACAAGTACTACTGGAGAGGTACTCCAAAGCTTAGCAAGATTGTTGCCTCAGTTGTTTCAACTAGTTCAGCAACTCAAGCTATTAAGAGTCACAAGTTTGATATTGCCGGCGTTATTAACACTCAATGGCCAAACGTTAAGAATACTAAGAATGTAAGATTTATTGCTAATATTCCATTGGCTTACGACTACTTAGGCTTTAAAGTTGGTAAGTGGGAAAACGGTAAGAACGTTGAAAACAAGAACGCTAAGATGAACAACAAGGCATTGCGTCAAGCTATTGCTTATGCTATGAACATTGATGCCGTTGAAAAGCGTTATACTTCAGGTTTAACCTTCAGAATTCCAACTTTGATTCCTGAACAATTTGGCCCATACTTTGACAGCAGCATTAAGGGTTACACTTACAACTTGAAGAAAGCTGAAAAGATCCTTGACAAGGCTGGCTACAAGAAGAAGGGTAAGTGGCGTGTACAACCAAACGGCAAGAAGTTGACTATTAAGCTTGCTGCTATGCAAAGTTCAAGCCCAACTCAAGAAGCTATTATCCAAAACTACATCCAACAATGGAAGAAGATTGGCTTACACGTAGTCTTAACTGATGGTCGTTTGATTGAATTCAACTCATTCTACGACAAGGTACAAAATGACGACAAAGATATCGACATGTTTTTTGCTGGTTGGGAACTTTCAAGTGAACCATCACCACAAGACTTGTACGGTCCTGCAGCTCCATTCAACTACACTCGTATGAACACTGCTGAAAACACTAAGCTTTTGAACGAAATTGACTCTCAAAAGGCCTTCAACACCAAGTACAGAATTAAGGTCTTCCATGAATGGCAAAAGTACATGTTTGACCAAGCTTACGTTGTTCCAACTACTAACTCATATTCTATTTCAGCTGTTAACAGCAAGATTGCAAACTACTCATTGAAGCCAAAGGATGCAAACTCCGTATGGTACAAGGTTGGCTTCTACAAGTAATAAGCTATTATCAAAACACTTTATTTTATAAATCCTTTTATCTAAAACTTTCATAATAATACAATTTCCATTAACTACTAAAGAAACAGGCATTCTAAACAGAGTGCCTGTTTTGTTCATTGTGATTTGATTGTGTGAGTGTTAACATGAATATATCAACTTGTTCCATCTATTCTATATGGAGGATATCGGATTTATGAAAAAAGCAGAGCTGTTTGCTAGTGTAACCTTGTTATCAGCAGTAGCTCTTTCTTTGGCTGCCTGCGGTAATTCAAACCGTGGTCAAGACGAAAGCAAAGAGGCTGCTAAGTTCAAGGAAGAAGTACCAACCAAGACTGCAAAAAGGGGTGGTACTGTTAAAGTAGCTGTTGAAACTGACACGCCATTTACTGGTATTTTCAACGATGAACTTGCTACTACTTCAACTGATGCTGAAGTAGCTCAATATGGTGCTGAAAGTTTATTTGCAACTGATGACCATTACAAGTACACCGATAAAGGTGCAGCTACGATCAAGATTGATCAAAAAGCTAAAATAGCAACGATTAATATTAAAAAAGGTGTTAAATGGTCAGACGGTAAGCAAGTAACCGCTAAGGACTATGAATACGCTTATGAAATTCTTGCTAATAAAGCAACTCAATCACAACGCTATACTTCAAGTTTAGCTGATTTGGTTGGTTTGCAAGAATACCACGAAGGCAAGGCCAAGACTATTTCTGGTCTTGAAATGCCAGATGGTGCAAATGGTCGTAAAGTTATTTTGCACTTCAAGACGATGAAGCCAGGTATGGAAATCAGTGGTAACGGCTATATTTGGGAAACTGCCGCACCTTACCACTACTTAAAGGATGTTAAGTTCTCAAACTTGATGTCAAGCAACAAGATCCGTAAGAACCCACTTTACTTCGGTGCTTATAAGGTCGCAAAAGTTGTTCGTGGTCAGTCAGTAACTTGGGTTCCAAACAAGTATTATTACAAGGGTCAACCTAAGATCAGCCAGATTGTTGCTACTGTTGTTAACCCTAACTCAGTTGCCCAATCAATTAAGTCTAACAAGTTTGACGTTATCCAAGTTATTAACTCACAATGGGAAAACGTCAAAAATACTAAGGGCGTAAACTTTATCGCCAATATTCCACTTTCATACACTTACCTTGGCTTCAAGGTTGGTAAATGGAAGAATGGCCAAAACGTAATGGACAAGAATTCAAAGATGGGCAATAAAGCATTGCGTCAAGCTATTGCTTACGGTATGAATGTTAACGAAGTATACAAACGTTACTCATACGGTTTAACCTTTAGAGTTCCAACTTTGATTCCAAAACAATTTGGTTCCTACTTTGACTCATCAATCAAGGGCTACACTTACAATATTAAGAAAGCAAATGCCATCCTTGATAAAGCTGGCTATAAAAAGAAGGGTACTTACCGTGTACAACCAAATGGCAAGCCTTTGACCATTCGTTTGGCTGCCATGACTGGTTCTTCAACTCAACAACCAATCATTCAAAACTACATCCAACAATGGAAGAAGATGGGCTTGAATGTTAAGTTGACCAACGGTCGTTTGATTGAAGCCAACTCATTCTACGACAAGGTACAAAATGACAGTGCCGGAGTTGATATGTTCCTCGCAGGTTGGAGCTTGGCTAGTGAACCATCTCCAGCTGACCTTTACGGCAAGATCGCACCAATGAACTACAGTCGTTTTGCTACAAGCAAGAACCAAAAATTGCTTGATGAAATAGATTCACAAAAAGCCTTCAACAACAAGTACCGTGTTCAAAAATTCCATGAATGGCAAAAGTACATGTTTGACCAAGCTTATGTTGTTCCAGTTGCCAACAGTTATTCAATTATTGCTGTTAACAAGAAGATTACTGGTTACTCACTTAAACCATCTAAATCAATGGGTAACGGCTTCCCTAACTGGTACTATGTTGCTTTCGCTAAGTAGAATATAAATTTTTGAAAAAGACTGCTTCTTTTTATGAGAAGTAGTCTTTTTTGTCTGCCCTTAAAACTGGTATAATCAATAAGTACGAAAGGCGATTAAGATGGTTAACACAAAATTTCTTAAACAATTAAATGAAAAATATGGTATTAAATTTCACAATGAAAAGTTATTAGAAGAGGCATTCACCCATTCTTCTTACGCTAATGAACATCCAGAAGGCGTTCGGGATTATGAAAAGCTAGAGTTTTTAGGGGATGCGGTTCTTGAATTAGCCGTTTCAGATTATCTTTACCGTCATTATCCAAATTTAAATGAAGGTGAATTAACCAGAATGAGATCCAATATCGTGCGAACGGAAGGATTCTCAGAATTTGCGATCGAATGTGGTTTTCAAGATGAAATCAACTTGGGCAAAGGTGAAGAAAAGGCAGGAGCCCGTCATCGTAAAACCTTGCTTGAAGATGTCTTTGAGGCTTTCAACGGTGCACTTTATCTTGACCAAGGGATGAAGGCTGTTACGCATTTCCTTCATTTGACGGTTTATCCTTTAATCGATAAAGGTGAATTCGATGCATCACGTGACTACAAGACTGATTTGCAGGAATTATTGCAAAAAGATGGTCCAGTAAATATCGAATACGTTACTTTGAGTGAAAGTCAATTGCCATCGCATTTTGTTGTTGAATTAAAAATCAATGATCATGTTCAATCTCAAGGTGAAGGACATAATAAGAAGGCAGCTGAACAGCAGGCTGCCAAAAAAGCTTTGGATGAACTTGAATAGGAGGTAGAGGGCGTGCCATTAACAGAATTAGTTATTGATGGTTTTAAATCCTTTGCAGAAAAAACAACTATTCATTTCGGTAGTGGAATTACAGGAATTGTAGGTCCAAACGGTTCCGGTAAGAGCAATATTACTGAAGCAATTAGATGGGCGATGGGAGAATCTCGCGCAAAGACGCTTCGTGGGGACAACATGAAGGATGTTATCTTTGCAGGAAGCGAGTTTCGCAAGCCATTAAACAGTGCAGAAGTAACACTTGTTTTTGACAACAAGAATAGACAGTTAAACTTTGAGAGCGACAAAGTTTCAGTAACAAGAAGGATTTTGCGTTCTGGCGATAGCGAATATTTAATTAATAATCAAAGCGTTCGTTTAAAAGATGTGCGTGAACTGTTTCTGGATTCAGGTATTTCACAAAATAGTTTGGCAATTATTTCTCAGGGACGAGTAGATCAAATCTTAAATTCGCGTCCTGAAGATCGGCGAGATATTTTTGAAGAAGCTGCCGGCGTGCTTCATTTTAAGAAGCAAAAAGAGATCGCTAATGCACAGCTAGATAAGACTAATCAAAACTTGGTTAGAATCAATGATTTGGTAAAAGAACTTGAACAGAGAATTGAACCTTTGCATGAACAGAGCTCACTTGCAAAAGAATACAAGTTTCAAAAGGCAGGCTTGGATTCAAAATTAAAGACATTGCTTGCTTTTGAAGTTCAAGATTTGAATCAGCAGAAGCAAAAAATCAAGCAGGCGGCCGACAAGAATCAGGTGCTTTTAACCAAGCTTGATACTGAAGTAAAAGAATCTCAAGCAGCAGTAACGCAAAAGCGCAATGAATATAAGCAATTGCAAGATAAGCGCGATCAAATTCAAAAAAAGCTGCTCGACTTTACCCAACAAGCGTCTGATTTAAATACTAATTTGCAGGTTGCAGAGCAATCAAAGCAATTCAATGAAGCTACTAAAAATGAATATCAAAATCAGATTGCAGATCTAAAAAAGTCAATTGCTGCTTTACAAATGGATTTGACTAATTTAGGACAAGAATCCAAAAAGATTCATCTTGAGCGGGAAAAACTTCAGCAGCAAAGAGATCAATTAGTTAAGAGACTAAAAGAAGATCCTAATCAGTTAAATAAGCAACTGGAAGATCAGCGTAATAACTATATTGATCTGCTGCAAGAACAAACTTCAGTTAACAATCAACTTGTTTATTTAAAGACCGAGCTTCAGCGTGACAATGACGACAGCAGTTACAATAATAACAACATCGAAGGTCAATTGAAAAAGGCACAAGATGAGCTTGAGCGTTTAAGAATTGAGGGGCAAAAACTGACTAAAAAGCGCCAACAGACTAAGAATCGTCTGGAGCAGCTAACGACTAACGCTCACGATTTAGAGAATCGGCAAGATGCTTTACGACAGATTGTGGCTAGTGAACGCAATGAACTGCAGAAAGTAAATGCCCGCAAAGAAGCCTTAAGCAATATTCAAAAACGGCATGAAGGCTATTACTATGGCGTGCGTAATGTGCTGAATCATTTGTCCCAATATCCTGGCGTAGTGGGTGCAATTGGAGAATTAATTTCGTTTCCAACAGAACTTGAAGCAGCAATGACCACCGCTCTGGGTGGTGGAGTCCAGGACTTGGTTACTGAATCTCGCAGCCGGGCCAAAGATGCAATTAATACTTTAAAGAAAAATCATGCAGGCCGGGCAACCTTTCTTCCTTTGGATGGCTTAAGACAGTATCATATTCCTGCTTCCACTGTTACAACTCTAAAATCATTCTCTGGCTTTAAGGGGATTGCCAGCGATTTAGTTACTAGTAATAGTAAAGTTGATCTTTCACCGGCAATCAATTACTTATTAGGCAGCGTAATTATTGTTGATACGATCGAATCGGCATTAGCAATTTCCAATCGAATTGGACGTTATAGAGTAGTCACTCTTGATGGAGATGTTATTTCTCCAGGTGGTTCAATGACAGGTGGGGTTAAAAACCAGCGCAATAATTCACCATTGCAGACAACTGCCGAGATTAATGCTTTAACTAAGAAATTGCAGCAGTTGCAGAAAAATTTTGACTCTGATCAGGCAGATTTAAATAAATTGCTAGAACAAACAGAGCAAGCTAATGATGAATTGAAGACGATTCAGAGTGAACACCAACAGATAAACCAAGAGTTAAACGAAGTCGCTTTAAGTTTTCAAAATCAGGAAAAAGAAGTTAAACGTTTAAATGATGCTAATGAGCTTTTTGTTTCAAGAGTGCGCGAACGGGATGCACGAATTAAAGAAATTAAAGATAAAATCGCAATCGCTAAACAGAAGCAGGCTGATTTAGCAAAAGAGGCCAAAGATGAAAAAGCAAAAATGGCCGAAATTCAGGATCGAATCAAAAACTTTACGGCATTAAATGAAAAAATTCAAAGTCAGTTAAGTCAACTGGATCCACAAATTGCGGTTTATTCAAATAAATTGGAAAATTTGCAAAGTCAGGATAAAGAAAAGAGCCTCGATTTAAAACAAAAGCAAGAGCAGTTAACGTCGATTAGCGAAAAATTGCATTCACTAACTGAAAATCGAAAGCTTTCTAGTCAAAAGAAAACTCAGCTTCAAAAAGAACAAGAAGAAATTGCTGCTAAACGTGATCACTTGCAGGCGGAATTAAACGACTTGGCTGCCAAATTGGGTCAATTTGATGCTCAGATTGACCAGCTTGATCAAGTGGCTAGTCGAAACTATGATTTGCGTAAAGATGCAGCAACAGAACAAAAAGATTTTTCTGTCAAAATTGCTAAGCTGAATTCTTCGATGAATCAAAAATTGGACACGTTGAATGAAGAATACTCACTGACTTATGAGGCGGCAATCGCTCAGGCAAAAGGTGAAAATACTGAGCAAAACCGTGCGCAACTTAAGCGTGATGTTAAATTGCACCAAATGTCGCTTGACGATATTGGACCGGTTAATTTGGATTCGATCGAAGAATATGAGAACGTTAAGAAGCGGTACGATTTTTTGAATGAACAGCAAGAGGACCTATTGTCAGCTCGTTCAGATTTGGAACAATCAATGACAGAACTGGATCAAGAAGTTCAATCACGATTCAATGATACCTTCAACAAGATTTCAACGAGTTTTACCAAGATTTTCCCAATTGTCTTTGGTGGAGGAAATGCACGCTTAGTATTAACTGAACCTGATAATTTGCTTGAAACAGGTATTGAAATTATTGCTCAGCCACCTGGTAAAAAGCTGCAACGCTTAAGTCTGCTTTCTGGTGGTGAACGGGCATTGACGGCCATTACCTTGCTCTTTTCCATGCTGCAGGTAAATCCAGTACCGTTCTGTGTCCTGGATGAAGTTGAAGCTGCTTTAGACGATGCCAATGTCGCTCGTTTTGCTCAATTTTTGCAAAAATACGATATGCATACGCAGTTTATTGTCATCACCCACCGTCGTGGTACAATGCAGCAGGCAGATCAATTATTCGGAGTAGTGATGCAAGAACTTGGCGTTTCCAAAGTCGTTTCTGTATCATTAAAAGATATCAAAGATGAGGTGAAAGAATAGTGGGCTTATTTGATAAGATAAAGAAATCTCTTTTTGGCAAAAAAGAGGATGAAGAAGAAAAGCAAGAGCAAAAACCAGAAGAAAAGGATGAAACTCAAGAAGCCGAACAAGCAACTGAACTTTCTGATACTAACCCTGAAGTAAAGCCAGTTGAAGAAGCTGAAGAAAAATTTGAGCATCCAAAAGAACCAGAACAAGAAGAAGCTGCAACTGAACCGAAACAAGCTGAGTCTGAGACTGAACCAGAAGTTGAGGAAGAAAACGATGAACCGGAAAAGACGCAGCAGGAATTGTATGAAAAAGGGTTAGCGAAGACCAATCAAGGTTTTGGTGCAAAACTGAATGCCTTTTTTGCAAAATTTAGAACGGTTGATGAAGATTTCTTCGATGATTTGGAAGACCTGCTCATTGAATCAGATGTTGGCTACGAGACAGCTGAAGAACTGACTGATGAATTGCGTGATGAGGCCAAGCTGAAAAAGGCAAAGACGCGTGATCAGCTGAAAGAGGTTATTGTTCAAAAATTAGTAGAACTTTATGATCAAAACGGCAATGCTGATGATGAAAAGCTCAACTATAATCCAGATCATAAGCCAAATATTTATCTATTTGTGGGCGTAAACGGTGCCGGTAAAACTACAACGATCGGTAAATTGGCTAAAAGATTCAAGGATCAAGGCAAGAAGGTTATTTTGGCTGCTGCTGATACTTTTAGAGCTGGTGCGGTTGAACAGCTCGAAGAATGGGGCAGACGCGTTGATGTGCCAGTAGTGACTGGTGCAGAAAAAGCTGATCCGGCCTCTGTAGTCTACGATGCAACTAAGCAGGCAATCGATGGGCAAGCAGATTATTTGTTGGTTGATACTGCTGGTCGTTTGCAAAACAAGAAAAACTTGATGAGCGAGCTAGAAAAGATTCAACGAACGATTAAGAAGCTGGCTCCAGAACAACCTACTGAAACTTTGCTTGTCTTAGATGGCTCAACGGGACAAAATGCATTGCTTCAAGCAAAGGATTTTGATAAAACAACCAAGCTTACAGGCCTTGTTTTGACTAAACTAGATGGTTCATCAAAAGGCGGTGTCGTTTTAGCAATCAGAAACGAAATGAAGCTGCCGGTTAAGTTAGTAGGCTTGGGTGAAAAGCCAGAAGATTTAGCTGATTTTGATGCGGCTAATTATGCAATTGGTCTTTTCCATGGCCTTGTATAGTGTTAAATTTAAAGAATAAACTATTATTATATTAAGGAGAATTGATTATGAGAGAACCTAGTGCATGTACTACCATTCTTGTTGGTAAAAAAGCCTCTGTTGATGGCACTACCATGATTGCTCGTAACGATGATACTTTTAGACCAATTACGCCACAAAAGTTTATCATTGAACCTGCAGCTCATGGAGAAAAGGGCCGTCACATTAAGTCATGGCTTAATAAATTTGAAATGGATTTGCCAGAAGATGCTCAACGTGTGCCAGCTGTACCCAACGTTGATTACAAGCACCGTGGCTATTACGATGAATCTGGTATTAACCAAGAAAACGTATGTATGTCATGTACTGAATCAACTTATGGCAATGAAAGAACTTTAGCATTTGATCCACTTGTTAAGGATGGTTTGGATGAAGATTGTATGCAAACTTCAGTATTGCCATACATTCATTCAGCTAGAGATGGTGTTAAATATTTAGGCAGCTTAATTGCAAAATATGGCTCACCTGCCGGCAACTCTGTTTTATTCAGTGATAAAGATGAAATCTGGTACATGGAAATTGTTACTGGTCACCACTGGGTAGCTCAAAGAATTCCTGATGACTGCTATGCTGCTACTGGCAACAGAGTTGCAATTGAACAAGTTAACTTCGACGATCCAGATAATTTCATGTGGAGTGAAGGCATTCAAGAATTTGTTGAAGAGCATCATTTGAATGTTGATCATGAAGGTTGGAATTTCCGCCATATCTTCGGTACATATACTGAACAAGACCGTCACTACAACACCAACCGTCAATGGTACATTCAAAAATTGTTCAACCCATCAATTGAACAAGATCCGCAAGATCCAGATCTGCCATTTATCCGTAAGGCAGAAAAGAAGATTACTCGTGAAGATATTCAATTCGCACTTGGTTCACACTACCAAGACACACCTTATGATCCATTTGGCAAGGGTACTGATGAAGAAAGGCACCGCTACCGTCCAATTGGTTTGAACAGAACTCAAAACGCTCATATTTTGCAAATTAGAAGCGATGTTCTAGAAGATCGTGCCGCAATTATGTGGTTATGTATTGGTGGACCAACATTCACTCCATTTGTTCCATTCTTTGCCAACATGAGTGATACTGATCCTTCATACAACAACACTTCTATGGATTACAACATGAACGATGCATGGTGGTACTACAAGTCATTGGCTGCACTTGTTGAAAGTCATTACCCACAATTTGTTCAACTTGACACTGATTACTTAACTGAACTTAACCGTTACTACAGAGGTCGCGTTGAAGAAATTATCAAGGGTGCTGAAGGCAAGTCTGGTGAAGAATTGACTGAATACCTTACTAAAGCTAACCAAGCTACTGTTGCTCACACTAAGAAGGACAGCGAAAAGCTTTGGGGTCAAATGATGATTCAATCAATCAACATGTCTAAGCTTACTTTCCACATGGATGAAAACTTATAAGCATTAATTGCTTTTATCTATAAAGAGAACCGGATTTAACCGGTTCTCTTTTCTTTTAATTCTAAAAGGGCTGCTTTTTTGCTATACTATTAGACGGTGAATTATATGGATGAACTCACAAAGAATGAAAAATTAGGCGATTTATATGCCTATTACGGCCCGTTATTAACAGCCGGGCAGCAAAGTTATTTTGAAGATTATTACTATAATGACCTATCTCTAGGTGAAATTGCAGATAATCACGGTGTTTCAAGACAAGCTGTATATGATAATTTGCGTCGCTCAAGCAAAGCTCTTGAAAATTATGAGGCAAAACTTCATATGCAAAAAGACTACAATCAAATTGAAGATGTCATTGCTGATGCTTTATTTGCAATCGATAATGATCATAATTCGACCGCTAAGAAAGAATTAACTAAATTATTAAATCAAATGAGGGGAGAATAACCCAATGGCTTTTGAAAATTTAAGCGAAAGAATTCAAAAAGCATTAAAGAACCTGACGGGCAAAGGCAAAATTTCAGAAGAAGACATTAACAAAGCCAGCCGTGAAATTCGACTTGCTTTGCTTGAAGCCGATGTAAACTTCAAAGTTGTCAAAGACTTTATCAAGAAAATTAAGAAAGAAGCCCTTGGCAAAGAAGTTCAAGAAAGTCTTAACCCTGGCCAACAAGTAATCAAAATCGTTAATGAAGAATTAACCAAAATGATGGGGGAAACAGCTGTTGGCCTCAATAAGTCAAAGCATATCCCAACAATTATTATGATGGTTGGTCTGCAAGGTACTGGTAAGACTACTACCGTCGGCAAGTTAGCCTATCATTTGCAAAAAACAGAAAAGGCACGTCCGTTGTTAATTGCTGGCGATATTTATCGTCCAGCCGCAGTCGACCAGTTGAAGCAAATCGGTGACCAATTGAAGGTGCCAGTATATAGCGAGGCTGATGAAAAAGATGTCGCTAAGATTGTTCAAGATGGTTTGGCAGAGGCTGATAAAAACAAGAACGACTATGTCATCATCGATACGGCCGGTCGTCTTGAAATTGATGAGCCATTAATGGAAGAGCTTGAACGAGTTAAGAAAGTCGCACAGCCTGACAATATTTTGCTGGTTGTAGATGCAATGACCGGTCAGGCCGCAACTGATGTTGCTAAAGGCTTCGATGAACGTCTTGATGTGACCGGCGTTATCTTGACTAAACTTGATGGTGATACCCGTGGTGGTGCTGCACTTTCAATTCGTGCCGTAACAGGCAAGCCAATTATTTACACTGGACAAGGTGAAAAGTTAACTGATTTGGAAGACTTCCACCCGGACCGGATGGCTTCAAGAATTTTAGGCATGGGCGATATGCTGACGCTGATTGAAAAAGCACAGCAGGATTATGACCAAAAAGAGGCCGAAAAAGTAGCCATGAAGATGAAGGAAAATACCTTCGACTTTAATGACTTCATTGATCAACTGGAACAGGTGCAAAAAATGGGACCTCTTGACCAAATCATGAAGATGATTCCGGGTATGGCCAACAATCCGCAACTAAAGAATTTAAGTATTGATGATAAGCAAATTGCCCATACCAAAGCAATTGTTTATTCAATGACAGAAGAGGAACGGGAAGACCCAGACATTTTAAATCCAAGTCGTCGCCGCAGAATTGCTGCCGGATCAGGTCGACCAGTAGTTGAAGTCAACCGAATGATCAAACAATTTAAACAAGCACGGGACATGATGTCTAAGATTACTAAAGGCAACATGAAGGGCTTAAGCAACTTGCCGGGCATGAATTCACCGATGGCCAAGATGGCTATGAGAAAGATGAATAAGAGCTTTAAGAAGAACAAACGCAAGCGGATGAAGAAGATGAAGAGATTTCATTCTTAAAAAAATTAACTGTTAAGTAAAAACCCTTTACACCATTTCTTTTTAATGGTATATTATTAATCGTTAAGTTTTAGGAGGAAATTAATTTATGTCAGTTAAAATTCGTATGCACCGCATGGGTGCCAAGAGAAAGCCATTTTACAGAATCGTTGTTGCCGACTCACGTATGCCACGTGATGGTCGTTTCATCGAAGAAGTAGGTTACTACAACCCAGTTTCAACTCCAAAGGAATTGAAGCTTGACGAAGACAAGATTTTTGCTTGGCTTCAAAAAGGTGCTCAACCTTCAGATACTGTAAGATCACTTCTTTCAGGTACAGGCCTTATGCAAAAGTTGCACGATGCAAAGTACAACAAGTAATTAAATAATTACTTAAAAGAAAGTTTGGAGCTGCGTACTTCAAACTTTTTTTATACTTGGTTTTTGGAGAAAAAGTATGCAATTTTATGACGTAGCAAAAATTTTAACAACTCATGGCTTAGATGGTGAAGTCAAAGTAGCACTAATTACAGATTTTCCTGAGCAACGTTTTAGTTCGGGCTCAAAATTAGCCCTAAAGGATGATCATGAGCGGGAATTGACCGTGAAAAGTGGTCGTCCATTCAAACAATTTTGGCTGGTAAAATTTGATGAAATAACTGACATTGATCAGGCGGAAAGATTACGCGGAAAAATACTGGTTGTTAGTGAAGAAAATCAGCAGGAACTTCCTGAAGGAGTCTATTATTACCGCGATATTTTAAATTGCGATGTGATTGATAATCAAAGCGGCGAATTCTTAGGCAAGATCGTAGATATTCAATCACCTGGGGCTAACGATGTTTGGCTGGTACAGGAAGATAGCGGCAACGAATACTGGGTTCCTTATATTAAAGACGTTGTGAAAAAGGTAGATGTTGACAAAAAGAAGGTTTATGTAGAGCTGATGGAAGGTTTACACGATGAAGATTAATGTATTAACGCTGTTTCCTGATATGTTTACTCCTTTGCAAACTTCAATGCTGGGCAGAGGATTAGAGGACAAAAAGTGGGACCTAAATTTAGTTAACTTTCGCGATTTTACGACTGACGTTCACCACCATGTAGACGATACGCCATATGGCGGTGGAGCAGGGATGGTTTTACAAATCATGCCAATTAAAAAGGCACTCAATTCTTTGTCTTCGACGGGTAAAATTATTATCACGGCGCCGCAAGGGAAAACTTTTAATGAAAAAATGGCCCAAGAATGGGCCAAAGAAGATGAATTAACCTTTATTTGCGGGCACTATGAAGGCTTTGATCAAAGAGTGTATGATTTAGCTGATGAGACAGTCTCAATTGGTGACTATGTTTTAACTGGTGGCGAATTGCCGACGATGAACATGATTGATGCCACCGTGCGTCTTATTCCCGGAATTTTGGGCAATGCTGCCTCTCCGGTTGAGGAGAGTTTTTCTCATGGCTTGTTAGAGTATCCGCAGTATACGCGTCCCGCTGATTATGAGGGGCAAAAGGTGCCAGATGTATTAGTGAGCGGAAATCATCAAAAAATTGATGAGTGGCGTCATTATCAAGCTTTAAAGGCGACATATCTTCATCGGCCTGACATGCTTGAAGGAAGAAAATTTACAAGCGAAGAAAAGAAAATGCTTGCTCAAATTAAGGCGGAACTTGATTAAGCTGGCCTGATCTGTTAAACTAATGATCGTGACAAATGTCACTAAATAAGTTATGGGTATTCCGCTGGGCGCGAGGCGTGATATGAATGCCGAAGAAGGAGAAAATATATTATGGATCCATTAATTGCAGAATTAACTAAAGAACAAATTCGTGACGATATCCCTGAATTCCGTGCAGGTGACACTGTTCGTGTTCACGTACGTGTTGTTGAAGGTACTCACGAACGTATTCAGTTATTTGAAGGTGTTGTAATTAAGAAGAAGGGTACTGGCATCGGTGCAACTTACACTGTTCGTAAGATTGCTTCAGGTGTTGGTGTTGAACGTACCTTCCCAGTAAACGACCCACGTGTTGCAAAACTCGAAGTTGTTCGTCATGGTCGTGTACGTCGTGCTAAGCTTTACTACTTACGTGACCGTAACGGTAAGGCAGCAAGAATTGCTGAAGCTCGTCGTTAATTACAATCAAAGAAGCAGTTACAAACGGAACTGCTTTTTTATTTCGAAAATTGTTTGACACCAAGGCAATCAATTGATATATTAAAATTACTAAAAAGAAAAATGAGATCTTTTAGATCTTGTTTTTGATCGTGTCAAACTAGGTAGAGGTAGACTAGTTAACAACGCGATAATCACTATTTTGCTTTGCAAGATAGTGATTTTTTTATATTTATTGGTATAATAGACCCATCGCAATGAGGGGGAATAATTTATGATTCATGAGCACTCAGCTGGCAGCGTTATATACTGCCTGGAAGAGCAAGAACCAAAGTTTTTAATCGTTGAAAGCGTCTTGCATCATACTTGGGGATTTCCTAAGGGCCATTTGGAACCTGGGGAAACAGAAGAAGATGCGGCAAAACGTGAAGTTGCTGAAGAAGTTGGCTTGCATCCGAAGTTTGATTTTGATTTTCGACGTGAAATCGAATATGAAACCGAAGAAAATACGATTAAAAAAGTTGGCTTCTTTCTGAGTGAGTTTGTTTCCGCACAAAAAGTAGTTGATCAAAAAGAAGAGATTCTCAATTCAAAGTGGGTAAGCTTATCTGAATCAAAAAAATATTTACCTGCTGAACGTAATTTATACGAAATATTGGTTGAAGCAATTTCTTATCTAAAAAAATAAATGAAATTATTAAGTGGTTCTGACGCATGTTGGAATCACTTTTGTTTTATAATGAATTCACATTAAACAAGGAGGACTGATAATCAATGCTGAAGGAACATTCTGCTGGAGCGGTAATTTACCGCAAGCATGAGGGCGAATTGCAATTTTTAATTGTTCAAAGTATTAAAAATGATAATTGGGGCTTCCCTAAAGGACATTTGGAAGGCAATGAAACGCCGAAGCAAGCAGCAAAACGCGAAGTTCATGAAGAAGTTAATTTGAAGCCAAAGTTTGATTTTAATTTTGTGCAAAAAATTCAATACCAAATGTTCAATAAGCATTGGAAAGAGGTTACCTTCTATTTAGCAAAATACTTGCAAGATCAGACGGTCAAAATTCAAGCAGAAGAAATTAAAAATTACCTGTGGGTCAATTTAACAGATGCAGAAAAATATCTGGTTGAGCATGGCAAAATGGACGTTTTGAGAAAGGCTGTCTCTTATCTGAAAGATGAATTATCCTGAAAGTTTAAGCAGCTGGTTAAGCAGCATTCAAAAGACATGCGACTAGAAGGACTTAATGCGGGTGCAGGTCCTAAACATCCGGCTTTGATGATTGTAGGTGAAGCACCAGGCCATGAAGAACTCGCTTCACAAATTCCGTTTCATGGGGATTCCGGCAAGGAATTGATGAAATCTATTGCCTCAATCGGATTAAAGCGCGAGGATGTTTATATTACGAGTGCCGTTCGAAGCCGCCCTTATGCGGTTAAAAAAGTTTTTAGCAAACGAGAGAAAACAAGGAAGTAGTGAAATATCCCAATCGCAAACCTACTAAAAAAGAAGTTTTGGCTCATGCTCCTTTTTTAGACTATGAGATCAAAGAAATTGAACCAACTTTAATTGCAGCGGTAGGCAATACAGCTTTAGAGCGCCTGCTTGGCCCTGGTCATAAGATCTCTGAAGAACATGGCAAAATAATAAAAAATACGCCGATATTGCAGCTAAATGATGCTAAAGATGCTTATGTTTGGTCAAAAAAGCGGTATACAATTTTTCCGCAGTGGTTTTTTATAATCGTAAGTTGACTGAACAAATAGCTAGAGACTGGCTGGCAGTTATGCCGTTTTTAAGGAAAGGAGATTAAATGAGCAACGAAACTTTTTTAATTTCGATTAAGCAAAACAATGATTTATCTACTCCTGCTGTCTGGGAATTAAGAGAGAGCATTGAAAAGCATCCCTTGAGTCAGCGCAAATATATCGAGTTGGCTGCTCTGCCTGGCAACAGCCGCAAATACAGCGTTAACAATGTGAAGGCCATTAAAGGACCTCTTTTTGATAAACAAGTTCTGTTTCTGGGTTCATCTGTGACGTTAGGCTATGGAGCATTAGGAGAATCATTTGTTGATTATCTTTGGAAAAGGGATGGGATTCAGGCAGTGAAAGATGCCGAAAATGGTACGACTTTATGCGGCAATACAGATCCTAACAGCAGCGATTATGATCCAGATTCATATATTAATCGCTTCTACGCCAACTTCTTAGTGGCTGATAGACCAGACGCGTTCGTTTTGCAATTGTCGACCAATGATGCGACAAAGGATAAGCCTTTAGGACAAATTGTCGAGAATGAGAATTTTGATACTAAGACTATTACTGGCGCACTAGAATTTATCATTGCTAATGCACAGAAAAAATGGCATTGTCCGGTACTGCTTTATACCAATCCTCCCTTTGATAATCCGCTTTATCAAAAAATGGTTGATCGTGCTTTAACTCTGCAGAAGAAATATCATTTTGAACTGTTAGATTTGTATCATGATCCTGCTTTTCAAAAACAAGATGTGCTTTATAAGGCTGATCCGATTCACCCTACGCGGGCAGGTTATCAACTAAAATGGCTGCCAAAATTTGAAGAAAAACTTACCAAAATGTTGGCATAAAAAAGACTAGGAACTAACTTCCTAGTCTCTTGCTTTATTTAATCAATATTACTACGGTAAAGGCCAACAACCTTGCCTAAAATGCTGACCTTAGATAAGATAATCGGTGCCATTGTATCATTTTCCGGTTGCAAACGGTAATGGCCGTTTTCTTTGTAAAAGCGCTTAACCGTTGCTTCGTTATCTTCTGTCATGGCGACTACAATTTCACCATTAGAAGCAGAAGATTGCTTTCTGACAATTACATTATCACCATTTAAAATTCCCGCGTTGATCATACTCTCACCATGAACCTTAAGCATGAACAGATCGCCGGCATCTGCCTTTAAATCAGGTGGAAGTGGGAAATAATCATCAATATCTTCAACTGCTAAAATTGGCTGCCCTGCAGTAACAACACCGACAACCGGTATTTCTTTAGGCTTAATGCCTAGTTTTTCGCGTCCTTTTTTCGTAATTTCGATTGCACGGGGCTTAGTTGCATCTTTAATTAAAAGTCCTTTGCGTTCAAGCCGTGATAAATGGCCGTGAACCGTTGAAGTTGAAGATAAATTAACTGCTGAGCAGATTTCACGAACAGTTGGCGGAAAACCGCGATCCTCAACGGTATCGTAGATGTATTGCAAAATTTCGAGTTGTTTTGATTCGTGGTTGTTAGTCATAATGTAACCCCATTTGTGTCTAATATTCTTTAAGTATTAGTTTAGCAAAAAACAAAACGATATACAAACGAACGTTCTTAAATTTATTACTTTTTTTATCTACACAAATACTGTAAACTATCGTTATATATAGAGGTGTTAAATCATGGACAAAGATGAAATTAAAAAGGTAACAGACCGAATCAACGAGCTTTATCACAAGAAAGAAAATGAAGGTCTGACACCTGAAGAAGAAGCTGAAAGAAAAGAACTTCACAAAAAGTTTTTAGCCAATTTTAGAGCTGGTTTCAAACAACAATTGGAAGATACGGTTATTATAGATAAAGATGGTAATGAAGTAACTTCTGAACGTGCAAAACGTGCCCAAAGAAAAAAGGGCTTGAGAAAAGATTAAATTAGGCTTTAAAAAAGTTTTATTTTTTTGTAAGATATATTCTGTTAGTTAATGGAGGATTTTTAAATTATGAATTTAGGTTTAGCAATTGTTTTAATTATTGTTGCTCTTGGTATCGGATTAATTGGTGGCTTTTACGGTGCTAGAGCTTATATGAAGAAGTATTTCCAAGATAATCCTCCAATCAATGAAGATATGATCGTTGCAATGATGTCACAAATGGGACAAAAGCCTTCTGCTAAAAAGGTTAAACAAGTGATGAATATGATGAAGCATCAACAACGTAAATAATATATATCTTTATCGAAGAAGTTTGCAAAAGACGAAGGATTACCTTTGTCTTTTTCTTTTTGTTTAAGAAGGGGTGAAATAATGGGAGTTTTTAAGAAATTGGGCTGGTTCTTCAAAAAGGAGAAGAAACGATACATTTTAGGAATCATTTTTCTAGCCTTGACTTCTTTTGCCAACTTGGTTCCGCCAAGAGTTTTAGGTTTGATGGCCGATCAGCTGGATAAAGGTCATATTACTTGGAAACAATATGGCGTCCTGGTTTTAGCAGTTTTGGTCGCGGCCGTTGCCTTGTACTTGCTGCGGTATTTCTGGCGCAAGCAAATTTGGGGTGGTGCCGCAGAACTGGAACGGCAAATGCGCTCAAGACTGTTTCGACATTTTATGATCATGGACAGAACATTTTACCAGCGTCACCGAATTGGTGATTTGATGGCCCACGCGACCAACGACGTATCTGCGATCCAAAATGTTGCCGGCGATGGCGTTTTGACTTTGGTCGATTCACTGATGATGGGCTTGGCGACGATGATTGCCATGATTATTTTCGTTGACTTTCGTTTGACGATTGTAGCTTTGCTGCCACTGCCGTTCTTGGCCTGGGGTGCGCAAAAATTAGGTCAGCATTTGCATGCGGATTTCGATCAGTCTCAGGCTGCCTTTTCAAAATTAAATAATAAAACTCAGGAATCAGTCACCGGGATTAAGGTTTTGAAAACGTTCAATCAAGGTAAAGAGGATACGGCTGCTTTTGATAAAATGGTCGATCAAACTATTAAAATCAATCGCAGAGTCTTTATTTGGGATTCGCTGTTTGATCCATTAGGTACGATAATTATCGGTTTAACATATACAATCACGATCATTTATGGCGGGTTGCTTGTTAAAAACAAAATTTTGTCAGTAGGGCAACTAGTTTCATTTATTGCCTACATCAGCAATATGGTCTGGCCGATGTTTGCGATCGGCTACTTGTTCAACATTCTTGAACGGGGAAGCGCAAGCTATGATCGTGTTGAAAAATTGCTAAAAGAAAAGCCGCTCATTACCGACCAAAAGGCCGATGATTCATTGACGGCAGAAGATATCCATGGTGATTTGCAATATGACGTTAAATCTTTTGCTTATCCTGATGAAAAAGATGTCGAAGTTTTGCATAATATCAAGTTTACGCTGAAAACTGGTCAAACTTTGGGACTGGTTGGCCGCGTTGGTTCCGGCAAGACGACGATTATTCAATTGCTGTTGCGTGAATTCGATAATTATGATGGCAAAATTACGCTTAATGGTCACGATATTCGTGAGATTCCGCTCAACGTTCTGCTCAGACAGATTTCTTACGTACCGCAAAATAACTATCTCTTTTCTACCAGTATTCAAAACAATATTGCTTTTGCAGAAAAGGATGCCGAAGACAATCAAATTATTGAAGCAGCAAAAAAGAGTGATTTGCATAACGAAATTTTGCAAATGCCGCGTTCTTACAACACTTTAATTGGTGAAAACGGCGTGTCGCTCTCTGGTGGACAAAAACAGAGAATGTCGATCGCACGGGCACTTTTAAAACAGAGCCAGATTTTGATCATGGATGATGCCTTGTCAGCGGTTGATGCCAAAACTGAAACAGAGATTTTGCATGCATTGCGCAAGGAGCGTAACGGCAAGACAACTTTAATCGCAGCTCACCGTTTGACTTCAGTCATGAACGCGGATCTGATTTTGGTCTTAAAAGATGGAAAGATTGTTGAACGCGGAACCCATGACCAGTTGCTGGCTAATAACGGCTGGTATGCTGAGATGTGGCGCAGACAGGAATTCGAAGAGAAAGTGGGTGAAAAGCATGAATAATGAAGATGAGTTCAAATCAGTCTGGTCAGAAGCCATCCCAGTCAAAGAACAGATCGTTATTTTTAAACGTTTAATGAAATTCATTATGATTTTCAAACGGGAAATGCTGGTAGCTGTTATCGGTGCGTTTTTGGTTAGTGTCATCAATATGGCGTTGCCATTTGGTCTGCAATACTTTTTGGATCACTTTTTGTTAAAACAAACTGAAACCGTGCAAATTATTTTATTTGCGGGATTCTTGTATGCTTTAGGTTCATTATTAAAAGCGTTGTTGCAGTTTGCTTATGAATTTTGTTTTTCTTTAGGTTCTGAAAAGTCGCTGGAACAAATTCGGAAGGTACTTTATCGCAAGCTTCATAGTTTGGGGATGCGTTACTTTGATCAAACGCCAGCAGGCTCAATTGTTTCGCGGGTTACCAATGATACGATGACTTTGAGCAACTTCTTGACGGTGCTGTCAAGCGTCGTGATTTCCTTCTTCTCAGTTGTTTCAGCTTTAGTGGCCATGTTTTTAACCAATAAAACCGCTGGCTTCTTAATGTTGGCGTTCTTGCCGATTTTGCTGTTGATTATTTGGCTTTATGCTTATCAAAGTTCCAAACTTTACCGCAATTATCGTGAACGATTGAGCCGCATCAACACGAACCTGAATGAATCGCTTGAAGGCGTATCTTTGATTCAGCAGTTTAAGCAAGAAAAAAGAATGACAAATGAATTCGAGGATGAAAATGGCGGCTTGATGAATACCCGTTTCAACATGATCCGGATGAATTCACTGCTTTTGTCACCTCTGACTTCCATGCTTTATTCATTAGCTTTGGCTGTATCATTAATGTACTTTGGCTTTCCGCTTCACGATACCTTCGTGCCAGCCGGTGTTGTTTACGCCTCTTCACAATATATTTCACAATTCTTTAACCCTATTTCAACCATGATGGATCAAATGACGCTGTTCCAGGATGGGATTGTTGCGGGTAAAAGAATTTTCAGAATCCTTGATGATACGCAATATGAACCACAGCAGCAGGCTCAGGAAGGTTTAACAATTGCAAAAGGGAAAATTGAATTCAAGCACGTTTCATTCTCTTATGATGGCAAAAACGAGATTTTGCATGATATTACCTTTACCGTCAATCCCGGAGAAACGCTTGGAATCGTCGGTCATACGGGCTCAGGCAAAAGTTCCATCATCAATGTTATGATGCGCTTTTATGAATTTTATAAGGGACAAATTTTAATCGACGGCGTGGATATTAAAAAATATCCTAAAGAAGAGCTGCGCAAAAAGCTTGGACTTGTTTTGCAAGAACCATTTATGTTCTATGGCGATATCAATTCTAATATTCGCTTGTACAATCAAAAGATCACAGATGAACAAATCAAAGAGGCCGCTAAGGCTGTTCAAGCCGACCGTTTTATTGAAAAAATGCCGGGCAAGTATCATGCTAAGGTTATTGAAGGCGGCTCTGAATTAAGTCAAGGCGAGCGGCAACTGATTTCATTTGCTCGTACTTTGGTCACCGATCCAAAGGTTTTGGTTTTAGACGAAGCGACAGCTAACGTTGATACTGAAACGGAAACAATGATTCAGGAAGGACTTAAGCGTCTGCGTAAAGGCAGAACTACTTTGGCAATTGCTCACCGTTTGTCGACGATTGCAGATGCCGATCAAATTATTGTTTTGGATAAAGGTCGTATCATTGAAAAAGGTACGCATGAAGAACTGTTAGCCAAAAAGGGCTACTACTACAATCTGTACAATTTGCAAAATGATGCGCATAAGGAAAAATAGGAGGTTTTGAATGAAAACTATTGCAAAAATACGTGGCGGTGTCGGTGATTTGACTAAGCCCGACATTTCAGCTCGTCCGCAAGACAATCTATATTTGGCGGTAAATTCTAAGTGGCAAAAAGATGTCAAGAT
The DNA here is from genome assembly GCF_002417895.1 of Lactobacillus sp. UBA5813. Lineage (NCBI taxonomy): Bacteria > Bacillati > Bacillota > Bacilli > Lactobacillales > Lactobacillaceae > Lactobacillus > Lactobacillus sp. UBA5813. The sequence goes on along the minus strand of NZ_DICZ01000015.1, from coordinate 49,298 downwards.
TCCAGCCGACCGAACTGAAATTGGTGTTAACATTGATATCGATATGAAGATCGAAAAGAAATTGATGCATGATTTTGATCAAATTGCCTCTGGAAAAGAAAAAATGCCAGACGTTAAGGATTTTGACAAAGCAATTAAGCTGTATCAGATTGCCAAGAACTTTAAGAAACGCGATAAAGACGGGGCAGAACCAATTAAGACTGATTTAAACAAATTAATTGCACTTAAAGATTTTGCTGAGTTTAACAAAGAAGCAGTCAAAATTGACGAATTTGCTGGATTGCCATTTGGCTTTGACGTGGAAGCCGATATGAAAAACACCAAGGTTCATGTTTTGGAATTTAGTGGTCCAGGCACTTTTTTACCAGACACAACAAGCTATCAACAAGATGATGCCAAAAAGCTTTTGGAAATTTTGAAGAAGCAAACCATCAAACTGTTGACAATGGCCGGAGTTGATGAGTCAAAAGCTGAAAATTATGTCGATCAGGCTTTAAAATTCGATGCTAAACTTGCCAAAGTTGTTAAATCTACTGAAGAGTGGGCGGATTATCCAGCTGCATATAATCCATATTCAATGTCCGACTTTTTGGCTAAGTTCAAATCATTTGATATGAAGGGATCTTTGGAAGAACTTATCCCTCAGCTGCCAGATCGTGTAATTGTTTTAGAGCCAAGATTTTTAGATCATGCAGAAGAATTGATCAATGCTAATAATTTTGAAGAGATTAAAGGATGGATGATCACCAAGTTTATCAATGGTGCGGCTGGTTCACTTTCACAAGAATTTCGTGAAGCGGCATTTCCGTTTAGTCAAGCCTTGAGTGGACAAGGAGAATTGACACCGCAAGATCGTCATGCTTATTACACGGCTAATGGAAGCTTCGATGAAGTTATAGGTATTTACTACGGCGAGAAGTATTTTGGTGAAGATGCCAAGGCTGATGTTACCGATATGATTCACCAGATGATCAAAGTTTATGAAGAGCGAATTCAAGATAACGATTGGCTGTCTGATGAAACTAAGAAGAAAGCTATCGTCAAGCTTCGTGCATTAGTTTTTAAGATTGGCTATCCGGATAAGATTGAAAAAATTTATGATTTGCTGCAAGTTGATCCCCAAAAGAGCCTTTATGAAAATGAAAAGGCAATGGGAAAAACGCTTGAAAAGTACAGTTTAAGCAAATTAACTGAACCGGTTGATCGTTCCGTATGGCTAATGCCAGGTAACCTAAACAATGCTTGTTATGATCCTCAAAGAAACGATATTACATTCCCAGCCGCAATTTTGCAGAAGCCGTTTTATGACTTGCACCAGTCCCGTAGTCAAAATTATGGTGGGATCGGCGCAACGATTGCTCATGAAATTTCTCATGCTTTTGACAACAATGGGGCAAAATTCGATGAGTTCGGCAATATGAAGAATTGGTGGACTGACGCAGATTTCAAGGAATTCAATAAACGGACTCAGGCAGCAATTGACATTTATGATGGCTTGCAATATGGCCCTGCTAAGCTAAACGGAAAGCAAATCGTTTCAGAAAATATTGCTGATTTAGGTGGCCTTACTTGCGCAATCCAAGCTAATAAGACAGAAAGCGGCAACATGAAGGAACTATTTGAGAATTACGCTCGTTCTTGGGCACAAAAGCAGCGTCCTGAAGCAATCAAGACCGAAATTGCGACCGACGTTCATGCACCGCAACCTACCAGAGTGAATATTCCTTCACAATGTCAGGATGAATTTTATGAAGCTTTCGATGTTAAGAAAACTGATGGAATGTGGCTTGATCCGGATAAACGCGTAACGATTTGGTAAGCCATACTAAGAAACTCATGTCAATCATGAGTTTCTTTTTATTTAGTGTTAAAATAACCCTAAGGTTTATTTATGGAGGGAACTTAATTGTTAGAAAAAACTTTTTACAAGATGATGCTCAGTAAATCCTTCCCGTTCCCAGTTAAAGTCACTTATTGGGATGGTAAGAGTGAAGTATACGGCAATGGCACACCAGAAATTGAGATTGTCTTTAATGAAAAAATTCCAATTTCAGCAATTATCAAAAACGCTTCACTTGCGTTAGGTGAGGGCTACATGGACAAAAAGATCGAAATTCATGGTGACATCCAAAAGTTGATCATGGGTGCTTATGAAAGTGCCGATTCATTCATGCGTTCTTCAAAATTCCGCAAGTTTATTCCAAAAACAAAGCATACGGAAAAGCAAAGTGAAGAGGATGTTCAAAGCCACTATGACATTGGTAATGACTTCTACAAGTTATGGCTTGATCCAACCATGACTTATTCATGTGCTTACTTTGAAGATGGCAATACTGACGATCTTGAAAAAGCACAAATTGCAAAAGTTCACCATATTTTGAACAAGCTTTATCCGGAAAAGGGCAAGACCTTGCTTGATATTGGTTGTGGCTGGGGTACTTTGATGCTCACAGCAGCTAAAGAATATGGCTTGAAGGTAACCGGTGTTACTTTGAGTGAAGAACAATACAAGTTGGTTCAAAAACGTATTTATGACGATGGCTTAGAAGATGTTGCTGAAGTCAAACTCGAAGACTACCGTGAATTAGGTGATCAAAAGTGGGATTACATCACTTCAGTAGGGATGTTCGAACACGTAGGTTCAGAAAACTTGCCTGAATACTTTGCCGACGTATACAAGCACTTGAACCGAGATGGTGTTGCGCTGATTCACGGAATCACCCGTCAACAAGGTGGTGCCACCAACGCTTGGATTACCAAGTACATCTTCCCAGGTGGTTATATTCCAGGTTTGCAAGAGATTGTCGGCGACATTGTTGGCAGTGGTTTGCAAATTACTGATATGGAAACTCTTCGTCGTCATTACCAAAGAACTTTGGAAATTTGGGACAAGAACTTCAATAATGCTCGTGAACAAGTTCAAGATAAGATGGGCGAAAGATTTACTCGAATGTGGGACATGTATTTGAATGCTTGTGCTGCTTCATTTGAATCAGGCAATATTGATGTTATTCAGTATTTGTTGACTAAGGGCCCATCTGGTAAGAACTTGCCAATGACTAGAAATTACATGCTTGAAAAATAGTATTTTGATTAAAATGAAAAAACGTTGAATGCAATATTCAACGTTTTTTTGTTGCTTGCTTATTATTTTTCTATGTTGGTTGTATAATTAGAAGATAATTAGGCAAAGAGCGATAAACGAGGTTTGAAAAAATAAAGGAGATATAATGTTAGAAGACCAACGTAAATTTGATGAACTAGGACAAAAATTATTTATGAAGGGTGTCTTGCAAGATTTTGAGCAAAAACATGGTCCAATCAAAGGAAGAATGATGGTTACGGAGGGCAAGATTCCACCAGAAATGTTGACTAAGCTTCAACCAGAATTAGTTAAAAATCCTAACTGGATCGTTGTGGAAGGCAGCTTCGACTTCTCTAATTACATGATTGGAATGGTAATTGGCTTGAATCCAGTTCAGCCATTGGCAAATGGCTGGTTGATCCCTCAGTTGAATCATTCTGGAGTTAAACCAAGTCAAAATTGGCAGGAATTCTTTATGGAAAAAGTAATGGACAAGATTGATGATAATGGTCATATTGATTTGCCAATTTATAGTTGGATTTCAGACAAGAGCGGTCTTACTTTAACTGATAAAGAAGATAAATAAAAAACGAAAGAGCTTAAATGTGCTCTTTCGTTTTTTTACTCAGTATATAAATATGATCCCCATCTTACTGGTTCTTCAACTGTTGGCAAGATTAAAAAGTATAAAATGAACAGCCAACCAAGCGGAATAAGATCAAGCCAAAGTCACCAGCCTGAATGATTAGTGTCATGCAATCTTCTTACTGCAGATCCAAGCAAACCTAAATTTACCCAAATTCCAATAAAAAAAGAATAATCAAAATCAGGAAAAGCAAAGCACTTGACGAACTAAATGAATAGCCATTGTTAAAGCTGCTGAAAGGAGCGACAGTAAAGATCGCGATGATCGTTAAGATAATGTCTAAAATTGCAGTTGCCGCATAGCTGACCCAAAATTCTTTACGTGTGCTGCGTGCGCTCCAATTAAAAGGATTTAAAAACAGATTTTTAAGGATTTGTGATACTGCGGGAGTAGGGATGCTGCTCTCTGATTCTTGATATGGTTTTTCGTAATAATTTGCCATTTTTACTCTCTTTTCTTTTTATTTACTTAGCATTATAGAATAAAACTTATGATAAAATACAAAATTTAAAATAGATTTTGTAGCAAATATGTTTATTTTTTGTCTTTAAATTATAAAGGAAAATGTGTTGAAAATTAAAATAATGGGAGTAAAATTAAAGTCAAATAAAAGTAATCTATTATTTGTTTAAGAATGTAGGAGTGAAGCCTTATGTTTTTCACAAAAGCTAAAAAGGATGACGACGATATCAAAACTATCGACCAAGTGCTGTCTAATGATAGTTTTGATACCTTAAGAGTCGATTTTAAAAGCTTAAATTTGGAAGTAAAAGCAGGTAATAAATTTGAAATTAAATATCATGGACCAGAATATAAAAAGCCGGAAATTGACGAAGATGACGGCGTAATAAACGTTAAGGAACCTGACGTCCGTGATAAAGAAATTAAGCGTTGGGAGAAGGGCTTTTTCAAAACCGAAGTTCACAGCAGTCATGATGGGGAGGTAACCATTACTTTGCCCCAGGAAACTGAATTGGAGCAGTTTGACCTGCACATGATGAGTGGAAATGTGCGCATGAAACAATTTGCAATCAATGATCTGCAAGTGGAGTCGATGAGCGGCAATTTGGATGGAAAAACTTTGAAACTGGGAACAGTCGATATTTCTGTTACTTCCGGCAATATCAACCTTGATGAGGTCAGAGCAAAAGCTGGTGAAATTAGCCTAACCAGTGGCGATTTTAGACTAGAAAACAGCCGAGTATCTGACAAGTTGGAAGTGTCAACGGTTTCCGGCGATAACTTAGTTAAAAACATTCAAGTAGGACGCTGTCATCTGTCCACTGTTTCAGGCAATAACCGTATTTTCGGCAAAAAGTCTAAAGAAGCTGAGATTAGCGGCAATGCCAGTTTGCTAAAAATGGCGACAGTCTCAGGTGATAATACGGTAGAATAGAAACTAAAGCTAGAAAGAATTATTTAATGTTAACTTTGGTTTCTATTCAAGGAGGACACTGGTTTTTACCGGTTTTGATTTTAATTTTTTGACTATTTTTTGAATCAGTATGCTGCCAAAAAAGAATTAACGTCCTTAAGAAAAATAATAACGCTGGTTCAAGCAGTGCTTTTCCTAGCGATTGTCGTTTTAATTTGGATAATTTACTGCAAAGGCAGGACAAGCCTGACAACTGCAATTTTTGTTACTGCTATCATTGCGTTAGGGATGTTTAATAGTTGCCTTTTTGAACTAAAACAGCTTTTAGGAGCAAAATATTTTGGAATAAAAATAGCCTTTGACATCCTGATCATGTTTATCATTGCCGGCGTTATTTTGACCTGGTGGAATTTCAGCCTAGTATCATGGATTATCGCCATTCTTTTGTTAGCAGTAACTATTACGCTTGTCAAAAAAGCAGATAGTTTTTAAAAAAGGAGTGAGCTTATGTCAGAGAAACCTTTTATTTTAGACTTTGATGCTAATCAGCATGCGGTACTTGAACCGGATCATGATCAACTGCCATATCACTTTCATTCAAGACTGCTGTATGCTTTTGTTCCTAAAGAAAATATTGATCGTTTTCTTGATGAAGTGCCTCATAAAGTACTTGGAACTTTTGACACCATTTCTTTTCAACCGTCAATTTATGAAATCAATCTTAATGGTCAACTGCTGACCCTGTGTCAAGCTCCTTTAGGAGCGCCCGCTGCTACGCAGCTGCTTGATTGGCTGATTTCATATGGTGTTAAGCAAGCTCTTGCTTTTGGCAATGCCGGTGCACTAGTTGATTTGCCTGAAAACACTTTGCTTATTCCAACTCGCGCAATTCGCGACGAAGGCACGTCTTTCCATTATGCTGCGACTGGCAATATAATTAATCTGCAGCTGGATTTTATTAAAAAGATTGAAAAAGGTGTGCACAAGCTGAATTTTAAATTTGATGAGATTACTACTTGGACTACTGATGGTTTTTTCAGAGAAACGCCTAAGAAAGTAGCTCAGTTTAAGCAGTTAGGTGCGGCTACAGTCGAAATGGAATGTTCAGCTCTAGCAGCATGTGCGGAGTTTAGAAAGGTGGACTTTGCCCAATTGCTTTTTACAGCTGACTCTTTAGCTAAGATTGATGATTATGACGAACGCAATTGGGGCGATCAATCGCATAATTTAGGCCTAGAAATTGGTTCCAGAGTCCTAGCGATGATTGCAGAAAAATAAAAGACTGGCATTAGCTTTAAATTTTTGATAGAACAGTTTAGTAACATTTTAATAAAAGCGCGTATAAGTGAATCAGCACGTCCATTAATTTGGACGTGCTGTTTTTGCATCTAAGGAGGAATTTTTTTAATGGAGTTTTACATGAAGTTACCAAGAAATTTAACTGAGAAAGCAATTTTTATGGCGATCGTTTCGCTCATTTCAGTGAACATTCTCGGGCCGGTTATTTCAATGATGGAAATCGGCTTTAACTTCAAAAACTACATCTTAACTTTGCATATTTTGCCATTTATTTGGCTGGCAGTTATTGCTTCTGTTTTGATTGCTGAAAAGCCTGCTGCCTTATTTAGCAACATAATGGAAATCAGGATTTTGTTCTTTGTCTAGCTTATTCCAAGCATCCTGCATGATCTGATCATATTTGGCTTCATTTTCATGAGTCATCTTAGTTTTGCGATCGATGTAGATTGGATCACCAAAGCAGATTTCCATCGGTTTTCTCTTAAGCACACCCTTAAAAGTAAGCGGACCTTGATAGACGACAGGTACCAATGGCTTTTTAGAAAGCTTGGCAATTACTAATGCACCGCTCTTAAGTTCTGAAGAATGTCTTGTTCCTGATGGAAAAATGATTAATGAAAGTTTGCCTGCTTTTAATCCCTTAACCGGAATTTTGAGGACTGATGGTCCGGGATGTTTACGGTCTACAGGAAAAGCATGTGCGTGATTTAAGATAAAACGCAGGACTGGGTTTTTAAACAGTTCAATTTTGGCCATAAACATAAATTCCATAGGACTGGCTGCTAGTGCGAACATGATTGGCTCCCACCAAGTGCGGTGCGGCGCAACCAAAATGTAGTTGCCACTTGGAATCCGTTCTTTATGATGAACATGCAGGTGACCATTCAATACCCAAACGATGAAACGAACAATGGGTCTAACGAAACGATAAAACATAAATTTCCTCCAATTTGTTGTAAGCTATTATAGCAAGAAAAAACGAGAGGTTAAAATTTTTATGGTAAAACTTGGCAAAAACGAACGCATCGACTATATGTACAGTGATAATTTAAGAATTGTTCAAGATAAAACGGCTTTTAGCTTTTCATCGGATACGCTTTTTCTAGCTTATTGGGCTAAAAATGCAATATATGATAGGTATAAAGTCGCAGACTTATGTTCTGGCAATTGCGCGGCAACGATGTATATGGCCTATTTTAATCGGGCAAAATATGATGCAATCGAGATTCAGGATGAAGCATATTCACAGGCTGTTCGCTCGATTGAACTGAATAAAATGGAAAACAGAATTACCGTTCACCAAGATAATGTATTGAATGCGCCTAAATTTTTACGCAAAGATTCTTATGATGTTGTCACCGTCAATCCGCCATATTTTAAGGTACCAAAAGGACATGAAGTTAATCCTGATCGCAAAAAGGCGATTGCCCGCCATGAGATTTTGATCAATCTGGAACAAATTATTGAAGTTGCAAGCGGCCTTCTGAAAATGAAGGGCAAGATGTTCATGGTGCACAGACCAGAGCGTTTGGGTGAAATCTGCTATTACTGCATGAAGCATGATATGAGTGTTAAAATGGTACAGCCTTTTGTCTCTCATCGCGGAGAAGATGCAAACCTGATCATCGTTGAAGCAGTTAAGCACACGGCAACAGACGGAACCGTGATTAAAGATGCGATTGAAGTTCATGATCAAAATGGGGAGTATAAGCCAGCCTTGCAGAGAATATTGCTAGAAACAAAAGAAGATCGCGAAAAGCATGATAATGCGGGCAAGTATTTCTTTTATGTTTTAAAATGCAATGATGGCAGTTTTTATGGTGGTTTTACCAATGACTTGGCTCATCGTCTAAAAATGCATAATAGTGGCAAAGGCGCAAAGTATACAAAGTCACGCCGGCCAGTTAAAATTATTTATCATGAGCAATTTGATGATAAGCGTTTAGCTTTGAAAAGAGAGTATTGGTTTAAGCATCATACGAGAAATTGGAAAGAACAGTTTTTAAAAGAGCATAATGTTAAATATTAACCTTGCATTGACGCTAAAACTTTAGTATGATGTTCAAGTATGCTGTGTTGGCATGCATAAAACACATCAAGAGCGATCGATATTATGGTGCCCATAGGTAGTGGTCGAATATCGAATTGAACGCTTGAGAGGATTAAAACCACAGGAGGAATTATAATATGTCAGTTGTTACAATGAAGCAATTGCTTGAAGCTGGTGTCCACTTCGGTCACCAAACTCGTCGTTGGAACCCAAAGATGGCTCCTTACATTTTCACTCAAAGAAATGGTATCTACATCATTGACTTGCAAAAGACTATCAAGATGTTAGACGATGCCTACAACTTTGTTAAGAGCGTAGCTCAAAAAGGCGGCGTATTCTTATTCGTAGGTACTAAGAAGCAAGCTCAAGATTCAATTGCTGAAGAAGCAACCCGTTGTGGTCAATACTACGTTAACCAACGTTGGTTAGGTGGTACTTTAACTAACTGGACTACTATTCAAAGCCGTGTTAAGAGATTAAAGCAATTGAAGGAAATGTCACAAGACGGTACCTTTGATGTACTTCCAAAGAAGGAAGCTGCACTTTTGACTAAGGAAATGAACAAGCTTGAAAGATTCTTGGGTGGTATCGAAGATATGCCAAGAATCCCAGATGTATTGTTCGTAGTAGATCCTAAGAAGGAAAAGATCGCTGTTCACGAAGCTAACATTTTGGGTATCCCAGTAGTAGCTATGGTTGACACCAACACTGACCCAACTCCAATTGATGTAATCATTCCATCAAATGACGACGCTATTCGTGCTATCCGTTTGATCGCCAGTGCAATGGCAGATGCTATTGTTGAAGGTCAACAAGGCCAAGACGACGACAAGGACTCCGTTGAAGTAGACTTCAAGGAAGACGCTACCGGTAAAGACGAAGTCGTTGGTGCTGAAGAACACAAAGAAGACTAGTTTTTACTGTTATTAGTTCTATTTAGGAGGACTTTTCAATGGCACAAATTACTGCAAAGCAAGTTAAAGAATTACGTGAACGTACCGGTGCCGGCGTTATGGACGCCAAGAAAGCATTGGTAGAAGTTGACGGTGACATGGACAAGGCAATTGAATACCTTCACGACAAGGGCATGGCTAAGGCTGAAAAGAAGGCTGACCGTGTTGCTGCCGAAGGCTTGACTGGTGTTTATGTTACTGGCAATGTAGCAGCTTTGACCGAAATTAACTCAGAAACTGACTTCGTTTCTCAAAACGCTAAGTTTGTTAACTTGGTAAAAAATGTTACTAAGACAATTGCAGAAGGTGATCCTGCAAATGTTGAAGAAGCTTATAACTTAAAGATGGCTGATGGCAAGACTTTGTCACAAACATTTGTAGATGCTACTGCTACTATTGGTGAAAAGATTGTTTTACGTCGTTTTGTCTTAGAAGAAAAGAATGATGACCAAGAATTTGGTACTTACCAACACAACGGTGGCCAAATCGGTGTTATCACTGTTTTGGAAGGCGCAGATGCTGCTACTGCTAAGCACTTGGCTATGCACATCGCTGCTATGAATCCTAAGGTTATTTCACCAGATGAATTAGATGATGATTTCATTACTGAACAATTAGCCTTGATGAACCACAAGATTGATCAAGACAATGAAAGTCGTGCTTTAGTTCATAAGAAGCCATTGCCACATCTTGTTTATGGTTCAGAAAAGCAATTAACTGATGATGTTTTAGCTAAGGCTAAGGAAGACATCAAGGCTGAACTTAAAGAAGAAGGCAAGCCAGAAAAGATTTGGGACAAAATCATTCCTGGTAAGATGCAACGCTTTATTGATGACAATACTCAAGTTGATAAGCAATTCGCAGTTTTGTCACAAGATTACATCATGGACGACAGCAAGACTGTTGGCGAATTCTTGAAGGATAAGGGTGCTAAGTTAGTTGCCTTTACTCGTTACGAAGTCGGCGAAGGTATCGAAAAGAAACAAGAAGACTTTGCTGAAGAAGTTCGCAAACAAATGAGGTAATAAAATACAAAAGGGAGGACGATGTCCTCCCTTTTTTTTTGCAAAAAATTCCTAAAATTAATTTTTGTAGGCTTCACATACTCTACAATCGTACATTATATATGGTAGAATAATTAGAGCTATTATAGGAGGTTAATATGAGTCAAGTAAAATATAAACGCATCATTTTAAAAATTTCTGGCGAAGCTTTAGCTGGAGACGAAGGTACAGGTATTAATCCTACTGTTATTGCCCATTTGGCAAAGGAAATCAAATCAGTTCACGATTTAGGCGTTGAAATTGGTATCGTCTGTGGTGGCGGTAACATGTGGCGTGGTGAAACTGGTGCCAAATTAGGTATGGAAAGAGCACAGGCGGACTACATGGGTATGCTTGCAACTATTATGAATGGTTTGGCATTGCAAGATGGTTTGGAACATGTTGGTGTCCCTACTAGATTGCAAACTTCAATCGAAATGAGACAAATTGCTGAGCCTTACATCAGAAGAAGGGCTATGCGTCACCTTGAAAAAGGCAGAGTAGTTATCTTTGGTGGTGGTACAGGTAACCCATACTTCTCAACTGATACTACTGCCGCTCTGCGTGCTGCTGAAATTGGTGCAGATGTTATCTTAATGGCCAAAAATGGCGTTGACGGTGTTTACACTGCCGATCCAAAACTTGATCCTAAAGCCAAGAAGTATTCAGAACTTACACAACTTGATGTAATCGCAAAGAACTTAAAGGTTATGGATAGAACTGCAAGTTCATTGTCAATGGATACCGATATCCCATTAGTAGTCTTCAATGTAAACACACCAGGCAATATTAAGAAGGTTGTCTTAGGTGAAAACATTGGTACCGTTATTGAAGGTGGTAAGAAATAATGAATAACGAAACAATTCAAAAAGCAAAAGAAAACATGGAAAAGTCAATTAAGGTTTTCCGCAAAAACTTGGCTTCAATCCGTGCAGGTGTTGCAAACGCAAGTATTTTAGATGGTATTCAAGTTGAATATTATGGTGCACCAACACCATTAAATCAAATATCCAGTGTAAGTATTCCAGAACCACGTGTTCTTTTAATTACGCCATACGATATTAATAGTCTAGACGATATTGAACATGCTTTGCTTGCTTCAAATCTTGGCTTAAACCCAGCAAATGACGGTAAAGTAATCCGTTTGGTCATTCCACAACTTACTGGTGAGAGAAGACAAGAAATTGCCAAAGAAGTTGGCAAGGAAGCTGAAGAAGCTAAAATTGCGGTTAGAAATGTTCGTCGTGATGTCATGAATTCATTGAAGCGTCAATTAAAAAATGACGAAATCACTGAAGATGAACAACGCAATCTTGAAAAAGAAGTTCAAAAAGTAACTGACGATTCCACTAAAGAAATTGATAAAATTGCTGATGATAAGCGTAAGGAAATTACTCAAGGCTAATCAATGAGTAAAAAGAAAAATCAGTTGAATCATCTTGCCATTATTATGGATGGTAACGGCCGCTGGGCTAAAAAGCGTCATCAGCCAAGAGTCTTTGGTCACCGTGAGGGTATGGACAATGTTGAACGAATTACTTTAGCTGCTGATAAGCTAGGTATTAAAGTTTTAACTCTGTATGCTTTTTCAACGGAAAACTGGGCTCGTCCCAAAGAAGAAGTGGCTTATTTGATGAATTTGCCAGTCCGCTTTTTCGATAAATACATGCCAACTTTGATGGAAAACAACGTTAAAGTCAACATTATGGGCTATTTAGATGAATTGCCGCCGAAGACATACGACATCGTTCAAAGATCAATGGCTGAGACAGCCAATAATACTGGCCTTGTTTTGAATTTTGCCTTTAATTACGGCTCTAGACGTGAAATTACTTCAGCAATGAAGGAGTTGGGCGGATTAATTGAGGCTGGTGCTCTATCAAGTGAAGATATTACGGAAGATCTGATTTCTAAGCACTTGATGACCGCTCGGTTTGGTCCTTACAGTGATCCAGACCTGCTTATTAGAACATCAGGTGAGCAAAGAATTTCAAACTTTTTGCTTTGGCAGATTGCTTATTCTGAACTTGCTTTTAGTCCGAAAGCATGGCCTGACTTTAATGAAGATGATTTAAAAATGTTTGTAGAGAATTACCAAACGCGTAATCGGCGCTTTGGTAAAGTGGATGAATCGGATAGTTAAAAATGAAACAACGTACAATCACGGCGGTAGTCGCCTTAATTTTATTTATTCCAATCGTAATCCTTGGCGGATTATGGATGGACTGGTTAACTGTAATTTTTGCAACTGTAGGTATCAGTGAAATCTTCTTGATGAAGAAGCAAATTTTAGTGTCAATTGATTTTGTATTGGCATTATTGGCAACACTAACTTGGACCGTACCTGATGCATTCTTTAAAGGAATGCCATTCCATTGGTCAAAATTTGGTGTTTATTTTGCTTTAATCATGTTAATGCTTGTCTGGACGGTTTTGTCAAAGAACAAAACTACTTTTGATGATGTAGGTGTCTACACGATTGCGTCACTCTATATCGGAACAGGCTTCCATTACATGGCAGCGATTAGAAGCGATACAAATGGTTTGGCATTGCTATGCTACGTCTTTGTAGTCGTTTGGAGTACTGATATTGGTGCCTACATGATTGGCCGCAAGATTGGTAAACATAAGTTATGGCCTGTTATTAGTCCTAATAAGACTTGGGAAGGTTCTATTGGGGCAGCTATTTGTACTTTGATTTGTTCTGCCATTTATGTTGCACTTGTAAATGTTGGTCAACCTGAATTATCAATGATTGGTTTAGCCTTTATTCTTTCAATTGTTGGTCAAATGGGTGATCTGGTTGAATCAGCCTATAAACGTTTTTATGGTGTAAAAGATTCAGGCAAGATTTTGCCTGGACATGGCGGTATCTTAGACAGATTCGATAGCATGCTTTTTGTTTTACCAGTTATGGCTGCTGTATTAGGTATTGTACACTAGGAGATAGCTATTGAAAGGTATACTAATCTTTATAGTAGTCTTTGGTTTGCTCGTATTCGTTCATGAATTCGGGCATTTTATCGTTGCCAAGAAGAGCGGAATTCTGGTTAGAGAATTTGCAATCGGAATGGGACCAAAACTCTTTCAAATAAGAAAAAATCCAACTACATATACTATACGTTGGTTGCCTCTTGGCGGTTATGTACGCTTGGCAAATTCTGATGACGAAAGCAAACTTGATCCAGGTATGACTGTTGTTCTGAAACTGAATGATCAAAATGAAGTTGTTAGGATTGATGCCTCAGAATCGGAACTGCCAATTGAAGGGATCCCAGTTCAAGTAACTAAAGCTGATTTAGTTGATGCGCTCGAAATCAGTGGTTACGAAAATGGTGACGAAGATAAGACAGTAACTTATCATGTTAATCATGATGCTACTATTATTGACAAAAATAAGACTGAATTGGTAATCGCACCGCGCGATACGCAATTTGGGCAAGCTAATGTTTGGCAAAAATTAGCTACTAATATTGCTGGTCCTTCAATGAATATTTTACTTGGCTTTGTTGTATTTTTAATTTGGACTTTTACAATTCCAGGACCAGCAACTACGACGGTAGCAAAAACTACTGCCAATTCACCAGCTCGCATTGCAAAAATTCAAGCTGGTGATAAGATTCTTGCTATTAATAATCAAAAGATGAACAGCTTTGCTGATGTATCTCAAGCGATTAGCGAAAGCAAGGGTCAAACTTTAGCCATTAAAATAGAAAAAAATGGTAAAGTAGAAACGTTAAAAGTTAAACCAGAAACAAAAACCGTCCAAAAACAAAAGGTTTATCAGATCGGAATTGAAGCAAAAAGCGATGAAAGCTTTACTGCTAAAGTATCACGGGGTTGGAATACTGCAGTATCAACAACCGGACTAATCTTTCAAGCCGTTGGCAACCTCTTCCAACACTTCAGTTTGAATAAATTATCTGGTCCTGTAGGAATTTATTCTGAGACTTCACAAGTTTCACAAATGGGCTTTACTTACGTTTTGGCCTTTTTAGGAATGATTTCAATTAACTTGGGGATCGTTAACTTAATTCCAATTCCTGGTCTTGATGGTGGAAAAGTTTTGCTTAACTTAATTGAATTAGTTCGTGGCAAGTCAATTTCAGAAGAACATGAAGCTGTTGTCGAATTAATTGGTTTTGGTTTATTGTTACTACTGATCATTGCAGTAACTGGTAATGATATTTACCGTTACTTCATAAAATAATTGAAAATTTAGAATTTACTTAGGAGATAAGAATGCGTCAATCAAAATTCTTCATGCCAACTTTGAAGGAAGCTCCAGCAGATGCTGTAGCTGAAAGTCACAAGTTAATGCTTAGAGGTGGATATATTCGTCAGGTTACAGCCGGTGTATATTCATACTTGCCATTAGGCTTCCGTGTTTTGCGTAAAGCAGAAAATATTATGGAAGACGAAATGGAAAAGATTAATGTGCCTGAAATGATGATGCCTCACTTTTTGCCAGCAACTTTATGGCAAGAATCTGGTCGTTATAAGAAATACGGTGCAGAAATGTTTAAGCTCAAGGACCGTCACGGCCGTGAAAGTTTGCTGGGACCAACTCATGAAGAAACTTTCACTGAAATTATTGCTAAGAATTTAAAGAGTTACAAGCAAATGCCAATTGCTCTTTACCAAATTCAAACTAAGTTCCGTGATGAAAACCGTCCTCGTTTTGGCCTTCTTCGTGGTAGAGAATTTGTGATGCTTGATGCATACAGTTTTGCTGCAACTCGTGAACAACTTGATGAGCAATTTGACGACGAAAAGAGAGCATTCGAAAATGTCTATCGTCGTTGTGGTGTAACTGTTCACCCCGTAATTGCTGATTCAGGAACAATGGGTGGTAAGAACTCAACTGAATTCCAAGCTCCAGCTGCTATTGGTGAAGATACGATTGCTACTAATGAAAGTGGTACGTATGCTGCTAACCTTGAAATGGCTAAGAGTATCGATACTTTCAAGCAAGATCCTGAAGATGCAAAAGAATTAACCAAGGTTTCAACTCCAGGATGCGACACAATTGAAAAGCTTGCTAAGTTTCTTGATGTGCCAAAGACTAGAATCGTTAAAGGCATCCTTTATATCGCAGATGATCAAAAAGTTTTAGTCTTGATTCGTGGCGATAAGCAAATCAATGAAGTAAAATTGGGACATTTGCTTGATGCTGACGAAATGCGCGAAGCTACTGCCAGTGAGTTGAAAGAAATTACTGGTAGTGAAAAGGGTGGCGTTGGACCGGTCAATGCAGATTGGGCTGACAAGATCGTTGCAGATGATACAGTTAAGAACTTGTACAACGTTGTTGTTGGTGCTGGCGAAACTGATTATCAATTTGAAAATGCAAACTTGGATCGCGACTTTAAGGTTGATGAATTTGCTGACATTAGAACTGCAAATGAAGGCGAACCAGATCCAGTTGATCATGAACCACTTAAGTTCACTACTTCAATTGAAGTAGGACATATTTTCAAGTTGGGTACTTACTACACTACAACTATGGGTGCAGATTTCTTAGACAACAATGGTAAAGCCAAGCCAGTTATCATGGGTTCATACGGAATCGGTGTAACTAGAATGCTTTCAGCTGTAGTTGAACAACACTTAACTAACCATGGTGGTATTGCATGGCCTAAGGAAATTGCTCCATTCAGCATTCACTTGATTCAAATGAAGATGAATAATGATGAGCAAACTCAGTTAGCTGAAAAACTTGAAAAAGAACTTTCAGCTAAGTATGATGTGTTGTATGACGATCGTAAGGAACGTCCAGGCGTTAAATTTAACGATGCTGATTTAGTTGGTGCCCCAGTGAGAATCACAATTGGTCGTCAGGCTGCTGATGGTATCGTTGAAGTAAAACGTCCAAACGATGACAAAGCTACTGAAATTTCAGTAGATCAATTAAATGACTATTTAACTAAAGAGTTAGGATAATTTTTCGTGGTTGATAAAAACGATTTATTCTTAAAACTTTTAAAGCAAATCAAATTTCCTGATAAGTTTGAAGACAATGATCTTCTGCAAAAGGGAAAGATTGAGAACGTGGATGTATACGCTAAAGAACATAAGTGGGATATCCACGTTCTTTTTGATACGCCATTAAAGTTTGAAACATATGATGCCTTAAATAAAGCTGTTACAGCAAGCTTTAATGATTTTGTAAATGTAAGATTATTTGTTAGAACTGAAGATGGTTCTGACCAATATTTGCCCGACTATTGGCATTATGCGGTTCGTAATTCAAATGTGCTCAAGCAAGTTGCGCGTGAATTTTTAGCTTCTCAAAAGCCAAGAAAGGCTGATGGTCGCTGGATTATTCCGCTTGATAATAACGTGATCGACGGCTTAATTGAGCAGCAGGCTCTGGATGATTTAGCCGAAGAATTGAGAAATTATGGCTTTTTCAACTTGAAGTTTGTAACCGAGGTTGATGAAAAAAACTCAGAGAACAACTTGCAAAGCTTGCAAAAATTGCAACAAGAGCATGAAAAGAGCATGCAGAAGCAATATGATGAAACTCCTGAAAAGCCTAAGCCTCAACCAAAACAATACGCGACTAAGCGTAGAAGCTACGGCAATAAAAAGATTGCTGCAGATGCTGAAATCACCCAAATCAAAGAAGTTGAAGATGGTACAAGAAATGTTGTTATCGAAGGTAAAATTTTCAATGTTGAGGCCCGTGAATTAAAGTCAGGTTCAGTTGTCTTTACTGGTGAAATTACCGATTATACTGATTCAATCATGTTTAAGAAGTTTGCTTCTCAAAAGGAAGAGATTGAAAGCTTATCAGCAATTAAACCAGGAACCTGGGCAAAGATGCAGGGATCAGCTGCAGATGATCAGTGGGAACACGATGTTGTTTTCAATATCTACAATTTTGAGACCGTCGAACACGTTGGTCGTACTGAAAAATACGAGGGCGATCAAAAGCGGGTTGAATTACACTTGCATACGAATATGAGCCAACTGGACGCAACCAGCACGCCAACTGATTTTATTAAAACGGCTAAGAAGTTTGGGCAAAAGGCGATCGCTATCACTGATCATGGTGACGTACAATCCTTCCCAGAAGCTTATCACACTGGTGCTAGTGAAAAAATCAAGATTTTGTATGGTGTCGAAGCGAATATGATCGATGACCATGCGCTTCTTGTATTAAATCCTGCCGATATGACTTACGAAGATCGTGAATTTGTCATCTTCGATGTCGAAACTACAGGCCTTTCTTCTGTTTACGATACAATCATCGAAATCGGTGCCGTTAAAATGAAGAATGGCGAAGTGCTCGAGCGTTTTGATAAATTTATCAATCCCCACCATCCTTTAAGTGATCAAACCATTAATTTGACATCAATCACTGATGAAGTGGTCGGTGCAGCTGATGATGAAGATGTAGTTATTAAGCAGTTTAAGGACTTTTATGGCGATATGCCGCTTTGCGGGCATAATGTTCAATTTGACGTAGGCTTTATTAATGCTGCCTTAAGAAGAGCCGGTCTTGAAGAAATCAAGCAACCAGTAGTTGATACTCTTGAAGTTTCCCGTCTTTTACACCCAGAACAAACGCGGCATACATTGGATTCATTGGTTAAAAAGTATGATGTCGTTTTGGAACACCACCACCGTGCCAACCAAGATGCCGAAGCTACGGGCTATTTAATGTACAAGTTGCTCGATGCTTTCAAGAAAAAATTCGGTGAAGATAATTTAGGCAAGCTGAATGATTTTGCCAAGCATGGTGAAACCTTCAAGCGTGCTCGGCCTATGCATATGACAATTTTGGCAAAGGATCAAGCTGGATTGAAGAATATGTATAAACTGGTTTCAATTGCCAGCACGAAGGACTTTTACCGTGAGCCTCGGACGCCTAAATCTGCTTTGCGCAAATACCATGAGGGTCTGCTATATGGTTCAGGCTGCTGGCGCGGCGATGTCTTTATTGCGATGATGCAAAAGGGCTATGATACCGCTCGTGAAAAGGCCAAGTTCTATGATTATCTTGAATTACAGCCACCGGCAACTTATTCGCAATTGATTGCTGGCGGTTTAATTAAAGACGAAGACGAATTAGAAGAAATTCTGACTAATATTTATAAGTTGGGCAAGGAACTAAAGAAACCGGTTGTTGCGGATAGTGATGCCCATTATGTTGATCCGCATGAAAAAATCTATCGAACCATTTTAATTTCAGCGCAGCGAAGCAATCCAAACCGTAATAAACCGCAGCCTGATTTGCATTTTTACTCGACGCAGGAAATGCTAGATGCCTTTGCGTTTTTGGGTGAAGATGCGGCTAAAGAAATTGTTATTGACAACACCAACAAGATTGCAGATGAATTAGAAGAAATTGCGCCAATCAAGGATGGCCTGTATCCACCTCATATTGATAATGCCGACCAGAAAATGAAGGATTTGACCTACAATAAGGCTTATGAGCTTTATGGCAAACCGCTGCCTAAAATTGTTAAGGACCGAATCGATCTGGAACTTAATTCCATTATTTCAAACGGATACGCGGTTATTTACTTAATTTCACAGCGTTTGGTAGCCAAATCAAATAAGGATGGATACTTGGTAGGTTCCCGTGGTTCCGTTGGTTCAAGTCTGGTTGCGACAATGTCAGGAATTACGGAAGTTAATCCTTTGGCTCCGCACTATCGCTGTCCTAAATGCAAGTATTCACACTTCTATACTAATGGGGAATATGGTTCTGGTTTTGACTTGCCGGATAAAAATTGTCCTAAGTGTGGTACTCCACTTGTTAAGGACGGACAAGATATTCCATTTGCCACATTCTTAGGCTTCCACGGTGATAAAGTACCAGATATCGATTTAAACTTCTCTGGTGACTATCAACCAGTTGCCCATAACTTTATTCGAGTAATGTTTGGCCCTGACAATTCTTACAGAGCTGGAACGATCGCTACGGTTGCTGATAAAACTGCATACGGCTACGCCAAGCACTTTGAAGAAGAACACGATTTGAAGCTGAGAAATGCTGAACTTGATCGTCTGGCAACTGGCGTTTCTGGAGTTAAGCGGACAACAGGTCAGCACCCAGCCGGAATCGTTGTTGTTCCAAATAACATGGATATTTATGACTTCACGCCAGTGCAGTATCCGGCTGATGATGTAAATGCAGCTTGGCTGACAACCCACTTCGACTTCCACTCAATTCACGATAATATTTTGAAATTCGATATTCTGGGCCATGATGACCCAACCATGATCAGAATGCTGCAGGATTTGTCCGGAATTGATCCATTGACTATTCCGCCAGATGATCCTGGAGTTATGTCATTGTTCTCTAGTCCTAAGATTTTGGGTGTTACTCCAGAGCAGATCCAATCGCAAACCGGTACTTTAGGTATTCCGGAATTCGGGACGCGATTTGTAAGAGGGATGCTTGAAGAAACCAAGCCAACTACTTTTGCGGAATTGTTGCAGATTTCAGGTTTGTCTCACGGGACTGACGTATGGCTGGGCAATGCCGAAGATTTGATTAACAATGGCACTTGCAAGCTGAAACATGTTATTGGTTGTCGTGACAACATTATGATGGACTTGATTCACTGGGGTGTAAAACCAGAAGTAGCCTTTTCAACTATGGAGTCTGTTCGTCACGGTAAAGGAATTAGCGATGAGAATATGGCTGTTCTTATGAAAAACAAGAATATTCCTGACTGGTACATTCCTTCTTGCTTAAAGATCAAGTACATGTTCCCAAAGGCGCACGCAACTGCTTATATTTTAATGGCCTTGCGGATTGCCTGGTTTAAGGTTTACTATCCAGAAATTTACTACACGGCCTACTTCTCAGTTAGAGCAGACCTATTTGACTTAGTAGCAATGAGTCATGGTAAAAATACGGTTAAAGCCGCAATGAAGACAATTCAAGATAAGGGGATGGATGCTTCTGCAAAAGATAAGAGTCTGTTAACTGTTCTCGAAATTGCTAATGAATGTTTGGAACGCGGAATCAAGATTAAGATGGTTGACATTGATAAATCAGAGGCCATGAACTTCAAGATTCTTGACAAGCATACTATTTTGGCACCATTCAACGCGGTACCTGGCTTAGGGGATAACGCAGCTAAGCAAATCGTAGCAGCTCGTGCTGAACAAAAATTCTTATCAAAAGAAGATTTAGCTAAACGAGGCAAGGTTTCTCAGACGATTATGGATTACTTTGAAGACAATGGCGTTTTGGAAGGGATGCCAGATCAGAACCAATTGTCCTTGTTCTAATAGCTTTTCATTTTGAAAAAAGTCGCTAAACATGGTATACTTATAATTGAAGTTCGGATATGCAAATTCGAGTGAGCATTAATGCTCACTCTTTTTATTACGGAGGAAAGTTTTTGTCTAAGATTATAGATCTTATTCGTTCAGAAATTGAACCTATCATTGATCAACGTGGTGATGAGTTCGTTGATATTGAATATGTGAAAGAAAAGGGTCAGAATTACCTCAGAATTTATGTTGATAAAGATCAGCCAGGTGGCATCGATATCAACGAAATTGCTGATCTAAGTGAACTGGTTTCTGAAAAGCTTGACAGCTTGGATCCAGATCCGCTTCCTGATCCTTATGTTTTGGAACTGTCCTCACCTGGCGCTGAACGTCCAATCAAGTCTGCGAAAGACTGGGCTAAAGCGAAGGGTAAATATGTTCACGTTGGTCTTTACCAAAAGATTGACGGAAAGAAGATTTACGAAGGTACGCTCAAATCCCACAGTGATGAGGAAATCGAGCTGGAAATTAAAATTAAAACCAGAAGAAAAAATTTAAATATTCCCCGTAAGTTGATTGCAAATATCCGTTTTGCAATTGAATTCTAGAAAGGCTGATTAAAACTTATGTCTAAAGAAATGCTAGAAGCGTTTGCCACACTTGAAGAAAAGAAAGGTATCAAGCAAGAAGTTATTGTTGATGCTATCAAGGCCGCTTTGGTAGCTGCATATAAAAAGAATTACAATCAAGCACAAAACGTTGAAGTTGATTTTGACGAAAGAAAGGGCAACTTCAAAGTTATGGCAGTTAAAACTGTTGTCGATGATGATCAACTTCAAGATGATCGACTTGAAGCATCTTTATCAGATGCATTAGCTATCAACCGTGCCTATGAAGTCGGTGATGAAATTCGCTTTGAAGTAACGCCTAAGAACTTTGGCAGAATTG
Source organism: Lactobacillus sp. UBA5813 (assembly GCF_002417895.1). Taxonomy (NCBI): domain Bacteria; kingdom Bacillati; phylum Bacillota; class Bacilli; order Lactobacillales; family Lactobacillaceae; genus Lactobacillus; species Lactobacillus sp. UBA5813. Next base: position 27,657 of record NZ_DICZ01000015.1, on the reverse strand, counting down.
CTGCTCAAACCGCTAAGCAAGTTATCATGCAAAGACTTCGCGAGGCTGAAAGAAATCATGTTGTTGACGAATATTCTCAATATGAAGATGAATTGATCACTGGTACTGTTGAAAGACGTGACAACCGTTTTGTTTATGTCAAAATTGGCAATGTTGAAGCAGTTATGCCTCGTCGTGATCAAATGCCTAATGAAACCTACAACCCACAAGACAAGATTAGAGTGCTTGTAACTCGTGTAGGTTCTGATTCTAAAGGCGCTCAAATCGTTGTTTCAAGAACTGCTCCTGACATGGTAAAGCGTTTATTTGAACAAGAAGTTCCAGAAATTTATGATGGAACTGTTGAAATTGTTTCAATTGCGCGTGAAGCTGGAGACAGAACTAAGATTGCTGTTAAATCAAGTGATCCTAACATTGATCCCGTTGGTACTTGTGTTGGTCAACGTGGTGCCCGTGTTCAAAACGTTGTTAACGAACTTGGCGGTGAAAACATCGACATTGTTAAGTATGAAGATGATCCATCAGATTACATTGCTAATGCCTTGAACCCAGCAGAGGTTATTGCGGTTCAATTTGGTGATGATGATGAAGAAAAGAGTGCTTTGGTTATTGTTCCTGACTATCAATTGTCATTGGCAATCGGTAAGAAGGGCCAAAACGTTCGTTTAGCAGCTCGCTTAACTGGCTACAAGATCAATATTCGTCCTGAATCAGAAGTTGAATTTGTTGACGAAGACAAAGATGAAAATTCTGATACAAACGATAACGATGATGCCAATAATACTGCAGCTAAGAATGAAGAAGCAAGTTCAGATTCTGCTGAATAAGCAATAAGTGATGAAGCAGAAGATGCTGCTGACGACACATACGATAATGAAGAATAAGGATTGGTGATTTTTTGAAAAAAAGAAAAATTCCAATGCGGAAGGATCTGCTGACAAACACAATGCAGCCTAAAAAGGAATTAGTCCGCGTTGTTATTGATAAAGAAAAAAATATTTCTGTCGATCCAACTGGTAAAAAGCCAGGTCGTGGTGCATATGTTTCACTTGACCCAGAAAAAATTGAAGCAGCTAAAGAAAAGGGCGTTCTAGAACGCAGTCTTGGTACAAAGGTACCAGCTGAATTCTACGATGAGCTTTATTCTTATGTTGACCACCAAAAGGCAAGAAAAGAATTATTTGGTGATAAATAATTTTGCAAAATAAAGAAAAAGCTTTAAATCTTTTAGGATTAGCAATGCGTGCCGGAAAAATAGTTTTGGGAACTGAAACCGTAATTGCTGATTTACGAAAGAATAAAATCAACGTAATAGTTTTAGCTAGTGATTTGCATGAAAATTCAGTTGAAAAGGTTACGCGTGCAGCTAAAAACGCCAATGTGAAAATAATCGACTTATTTTCTGCGGCAGAATTAGAGCATGCAATTGGCAAGAAGAGAAAAGTTCTTGGCCTAACCGATGCTGGTTTTTATAAGGCACTGACTAAACTGATTAATGAAGGAGTGTGATTGGATGGCTAAAAAAAGAATTTACGAAGTCGCAAAAGAATTAGACATCGATAACAAAGTTGTGGTCCAAAAAGCAAAGGAACTTGGCTTTGATGTTACAAACCATATGTCATCGCTAGAGGATGCACAAGTTAAGCAATTAAAGGGTAGTTTTCAAAACTCCGCTTCAGCTAAGAAGGCAGAGAAACAAACGAAGAAGAGAAAAAAAATTAAAATTTCAGTATCTTCAATTCGTAAGAACGAAAAGAAGTCTGAAAGTAAGCATAATGCGGACAACAATAGACACAATAATCGGCGCAATTATAATAACAAGAATAATAATCGTCGCCGCAATAATGAGCAACATGCTGAAAATGCTCAAAAGCAAACTGCACGTCCAAAGGCTGCAGCTCGTGACTTGCTGAAGCAATTTAAGCAGAAGCAACGTGCCGAAAAAAGCAGCTTAAATAAAGAAATCCAAAAAACTAAAAAAGAATATCACGAACAATTGAATAATCCTAAGAAAGAACAAAATAAGAAAGAAACTCCAAAGTCAGAGAAGCAAGAAAAGAAGACTCAAAATAAGCAAAAAGCTGAGCCAAAAACCATTGGTCCAAAGATTTTGAAGCCATCTCCAGCTCGCTTTAAGAAGAATAATTCTTCCGAAAACAGAGAAAATGCTTCTGAAAGAAGAAGCAAGCCAATGCCAAAAGTTGCATTGACTGAAACTTCAAATGAAGAACACAGAAATGATAATGGTCATGGCCGTAACATGGGTAAGCCTGGTCATAAAGGAAAGAATCAATTCTTCAACAATTACAGCGATCACTCTGACCGTCAAAAAAGAAAACGTCGCAAGAATAAGAAGCGTCAACATGTAGAACAAAAGAAGGTACCTACTAAGCGTAAGGAAAAGCCATTACCAGAAGTACTTGTTTACGATGAAGGCATGAATGCGCAAGACTTAGGTAAGCTTCTCCACCGTGAACCAGCTGAAATCGTTAAGAAATTGTTCATGCTTGGTATTATGACCAACCAGAACCAATCCTTGGATAAGGATACGATTGAGCTTTTGGCTGCAGAATACAATATTGATGCCAAAGAAAAAGTTCATGAAGATATTTCTGATATTGACAAGCTTTACGATAAGCAAATGGAAGCAACTAAGAAGTCAAAGAACTTAGTTAAGCGTCCACCAGTAATTACGATCATGGGTCACGTTGACCATGGTAAAACTACTTTGCTTGACCGTTTGCGTCATACTCATGTTTCTGCTCACGAAGCTGGTGGTATTACTCAGAAGATCGGTGCTTATCAAGTTAGTCTTGATGACCGTTTGATCACTTTCTTGGATACTCCAGGACACGCAGCCTTCTCTAGCATGCGTGCACGTGGTGCTGAAATTACTGATATCGTTGTTTTGGTTGTTGCTGCCGATGACGGGGTAATGCCACAGACCATTGAAGCGATTGACCACGCTAAGAGTGCCAATGTTCCAATTATTGTTGCTATTAACAAGATGGATGTTCCAGGTGCCAACCCACAACACGTAACTGAACAATTGATGAAGTATGGTTTAATTCCAGAAGATTACGGTGGTGACACAATCTTCGTTAATATTTCAGCTAAGACTGGTCAAAACGTCGATGACTTGCTTCAAATGATTTTGCTTCAATCAGATGTGATGGAACTTAAGGCTGATCCAAAGCAAAAGGCAATCGGTACTGTTATTGAAGCTCGTTTGGACCGTGGACTCGGTTCAGTTGCCGACATTCTTGTTCAAGAAGGTACGCTTCATGTTGGTGATCCAATCGTTGTTGGTAACACCTTTGGTCGTGTAAGAACAATGACTAATGATCGTGGTCGCCAAGTTAAGAAGGCAACTCCATCTATGCCTGTTGAAATTACTGGCTTGAACGATGTACCTGAATCCGCTGATAAGATGGTTGTCTTCGATGATGAAAAGACTGCTCGTCAAGTTGGTGAAGAAAGAGCTCAACAAGCTTTGCAAAAGCAACGGGAAAATGTTACTCACGTTACTCTTGACAACCTCTTCGATACGATGAAGAAGGAAAACATGAAGGAAGTTGACATCGTTCTTAAGGCCGATGTTCAAGGTTCAGTAGAAGCATTGCAACAATCCTTTGAAAAGATTAACGTTGAAGGCGTAAGAGTAAATGTCATTCACTCAGGCGTAGGTGCCATTAATGAATCTGATGTAACTTTAGCCAGTGCTTCAAATGCCTTTATCATTGGTTTCAACGTTCGTTCAACTGCAACGGCAAAATCACAAGCTGATACTGATGGCGTTGACATTCGCTTGTACAGTGTCATTTACAAGGCAATTGATGACGTAACTGCCGCTATGAAGGGTATGCTTGAACCAACTTATGAAGAAAAGGTCATTGGTAACCTTACTGTTCGTGAAACTTGGAAAGTTTCTAAAGTTGGTACAATTGCTGGTTCCTTCGTTGATAAGGGTGTTGTCAAGAATGATTCCAAGATTAGAGTTATTCGTGATGGCATTGTTAAGTATGACGGTGAAATTGCTTCACTTAAGCGTTACAAAGATGACGCCAAGGAAGTTAAGCAAGGAAACGATTGTGGTTTAACAATCAAGGACTACAACGATATTAAAGTCGGTGACGAATTCGAAGTTTACGAAATGCAACAAGTTGAACCTAAGTAATTTTTAGGGAGGACAAAATGAAACATAGAATTGGTCGAGTTGAAGGAGAAATTCTTCGCGAACTAACTAAGATCTTGCAAAAGAACATTCGTGACCCCCGTCTTAGTGAAGTTACAATCACTGCGGTTGAATGTACGAATGATTTATCATATGCAACTGTTTACTACAGCCTTTTGACTGAAGATCCAGAAAAAGAGCAAGAAGTTGCTGAAGGCTTAGAGAAAGCTAAGGGCATGATGCGTCATTTACTTGGACAAGTACTGACTGTCTACAAAGTGCCTGAACTTATCTTTAAACGTGATAATTCAGTCAAATACGGTTCAAAGATTGACCGTTTGATTGCTGAAGTTAAAAAGCAAGATGCTGAGCGGAACAAATAATAAAGAAGCGCCGTTAGGCGCTTTTTTTCTTGGAAAAGGGTAAACAATGTTAAACGGAATTTTAGTAATCGATAAAGATCAGGGGATGACCAGTGCCGATGTTGTCTATCATTTGCGCAAGGCCCTGCACATTAAAAAGATCGGTCATGCGGGAACTTTAGATCCAGAAGTAACCGGCGTTTTGCCAATTGCCATTGGACAGGCCACCAAGTTGATCGAGTTGATGCATACCAGACCAAAAACTTATCAAGGAACAGGCCTGTTTGGCTACTGTACTGATTCATATGATACCGATGGTAAGATTTTGCAAGAAAAGAAGTTGGAAAGACCATTTAGCAAAGAGCAAATTCAAGCTGCAATGAATAGCTTTTTAGGTGAAATCGAGCAAGTGCCACCAATTTATTCAGCTGTCAAAGTTAACGGTAAACACTTATATGAATATGCTCGCGAAGGCATAGAAGTTGAAAGACCGAAAAGAACCGTTAAGATAGACAGATATCAATTGCTGAATCAGCCGCTGTTTGATCAAGAAAAAGGCCAGGAAAGCTTTGATTTTGAAGTCAAATGCAGCAAAGGCACTTATGTCAGAAGCTTGGTTAATGATTTAGGCGCAAAATTAGAGGAACCAGCTGTTATGACTTATCTTAGAAGGACAGGCAGTTCTGGTTTTGATCTCAGTCAGGCGGTAAAATTATCTAAGATTGAGTCCGACCCCGAAAATGCAAGCAAGCTGATTCAGCCGATTGATGCCTTTTTTAAAGATTACGAGACAATTGACTTATCTTTTGGCAAATGGCTTAAAGTCAAAAATGGGGCAACAATTGAATTAAAGACTGATGCAAAAAAAGTGGCTTTACGCTACAATGGAAAAGTCAAGGCAATATATCAACAAACTACGCATGGCTATCGACCTGATTTAATGTTATTGGCGAATGAATAAAAGTAGGAGGCCATCTTGAAAGTTGTAAATTTAACTTATCCGGTAGAAGACAAGATTGCTAAAAGTAAAATCGTGCTTGCGCTGGGCTTTTTTGATGGCGTGCATTTAGGACATCAGCATCTGATTAACGTTGCTAAAAATATTGCGGAAGAAAAACACTTGCCATTAGCGGTAATGACTTTTGACCGTCATCCGGTGGAGGTGTATGCTGATGATCATGCTTTTCAATACATCGATACCGTTGATGAAAAAGCAGAAAAGATGGCCAAGTTAGGTGTTGACTACTTTTTAATCATGAAATTTACGAAGCAATTTTCTCAAATTTCAGGACAAGACTTTGTCGATCATGTATTGGTAGCGTTAAATGCTGAAACGGTTGTTGCCGGTTTTGATTATACTTATGGTCCTAAAGACGTTGACAATATGGATAATTTGCCTGTCTTTGCTAAAAAGCGCTTTGAAATCATAAAGGTGCCAAAACAAACTTTTGATGGCAAAAAGATCGGCTCAACTGAAATCCGCAAGGCCATTGATGAAGGCAAAATGGAATTGGCCTATGATCTATTGGGTCACCATTACGTGATGAGTGGAATTATTGGTCATGGTAAACGCAATGGTCATAAGTTGGGCTTTCCAACTGCAAATTTAGTCTGGCAGAATAAAAAGGCAATTCCCAAAATTGGAGTTTATGCTACCAGAACGAAAGTTAACGGCCAATGGTACGAATCAATGACGAGTGTTGGCTATAATGTGACAATCGGACAAGAAAAGCGCATCTATATTGAATCGAATATTTTTAACTTTGATGAAGATGTGTATGGCAAACCGATGGAAATCAAATGGTATAAATACACTCGGGGTGAAATCAAATTCAATAGTTTGGCCGCTTTGAAGAAGCAGCTCAAGAAGGATCAAACCGAAATTAAAGCTTATTTTGCAAATCATCTTGATAAATAATTGATAAGGTGGTATATTTAACACATCAATTGAAATTTAATTTTAGAAAGAAGGATCGCCGTTGCGTCTTTAATCTTGCAATCAAAACATAGTTGAATTTAATTCTTTTAATTAAGGAGATACTATGCACTTTTGGCAAGATTAAAGGTAGACGGGATGCTTCTTTTTTTCATACGAAAAGAATGAGAGAGTCTGTGCTTGCTGGAAGTGCAGACTCTCTTTTTGCGTGAGATGATTTGATGAGCACAATAAAGATTACAAAACTCTCTTTTAGATATGAAGATTCCAGTGACAATATTTTTTATGACTTAAATCTGAATTTGGATAGCAGTTGGAAATTAGGTTTAGTAGGTCGAAATGGAAGAGGCAAGACTACTTTTTTGAATTTGCTGAGAGGTAAACTGAAAGGTTTAGGTCAGATTCAAAGCAAGCTCAGTTTTTCATATTTTCCTGTTGAAATAAATAATCCTGACAATATTACTTTGTATGAATTACAAGATCAAACCTCTTTTGAACAGTGGGAACTTAAACGTGAATTAAACTTGATGGATGCTGATCCCAATCTGCTTTGGCAACCTTTTGATACTTTAAGCGGTGGCGAACAGACCAAGGTATTACTCGCTTTGTCATTTACTAATAAGGATGCTTTTCCATTAATCGATGAGCCAACTGATCATTTGGATGAGGATAGCCGCGAGCAGGTTGTCCAATATCTTAAGAAGCATGATAAGGGTTATATCGTTGTTAGCCACGACCGTGATTTCTTGAATCAGGTGACCGACCATATCTTGGCTATTGAAAATACCGAAATTCATTTATATCAGGGTAATTATGCTGCTTATGAGGATACGAAAAATAAGCGCGATGAATTTAACCGTGAAAAGAATGCCAAGCTGAAAGGCAAAATCAAATCTTTAAATAATAAGAGCGTTCAGTTTAATAATTGGTCAGATAGTATCGAAGCCCAAAAGTACTGTGGAATGAAAACACAACACATTCTTAATAGAAGAACAAGACTGAACAAAGGAGCAATTGGTCATGCTGCAGAAAAAATGATGCGTAAAGCTAAAAATGTTGAGCACCGAATGGACAAAGCACTTAATGAGAAAAAAGGCCTCATGACCAACATCGAAGATGTGCCAGACTTAACAATGAATTTTCATCCGAATTATCATCAAATTTTGTTAGAAACACAGCATCTAAATTTAGAAATCCAAGGAAAGAAGCTTTTCCAGGATTTAAACTTGGTAGTCCAAAATCATTGTGTAGTTTCGCTTGAAGGCAAAAATGGCTCAGGTAAATCAACGTTTTTAAAACTGCTACTGGGACAGGCAAGGGACGTCAGTTATCAAGGCAAGTTTGAGCTTACAAACGGCCTATCGATTTCGTATTTGCCACAGGATTTTACTGAGTATACTGGGACTTTGAAAGAATTTGCGAATAAGCAAAAAATTTCTTATGAAGAGCTGCTAAATAATCTCAAGAAGATGGGTTTTCCAAGAGAAAGTTTTTCTACCAAGATTGAAGAGATGAGCATGGGTCAGCAAAAGCGTGTTGCGATAGCTAAATCATTAGTTGAACCAGCTGACTTATATTTATGGGATGAACCGGCAAATTATCTTGACGTTTTTAATCAGGATCAATTGATTAAACTGCTTAAGGAAAATAAGCCAGCTATGCTATTGGTTGAACACGACCAGTACTTTATTCAGCAGGTGACAGGCCGTCGGATTCATCTTAAAACTTTAACTTATAAAAAAGTCTAAAGAAAATTAGCACTCGTGTTGCAATACTGCTAGTTTTTAGTATAATATAATTTGTTAGCACCTGAGAGATACGAGTGCTAAAAGTGAGGGCGATGTTTATGTTGACCGAGCGTCAAGAATTAATACTAAAAACAATCATTCAGGATTTCACGCGTACTAACGAACCTGTCGGTTCAAAAACCGTGATGACACAGCTACCAATCAAAGTATCAAGTGCCACGATTAGAAACGAAATGGCAGTACTGGAAGACCAAGGCTTAATTGAAAAAACGCACTCTTCCAGCGGCCGGATTCCTTCTAGTGATGGTTATCGTTATTATCTTGATAATTTGGTTGTACCGTTGCAGCTTTCTGAATCAGTTTACAATCAAATAGTTGATCAATTAGATCGACCATTTCATCAAGTCAATGAAATTATGCAGGAAGCAGCAAAAATCCTTTCAGATTTGACCAATTACACTGCTTTTGCAGAAGGACCGGAAAGTCACGATGTAACGATTACGGGCTTTAGAATAGTGCCTCTTTCTAATCGTCAAATTATGGCGATCTTGGTCACCAGCGATGGCAATGTACAAAATCAGATTTATGCTTTACCGCACAATGTTCATGGCGATGAAATTGAAAAAGCAGTCAGAATGATCAATGATCAGCTAGTTGGCAAAAGATTGAAAGAAGTAACGCCAAGCTTGCTGAAGGCTTTGTCTTCAAAGAGCGTTGGTGGTGAGCATGCCGGCGAACTATTATCATTAGTTGAAGATGTGATCAAAGATGCAGCCAGCGAGCAAATGTATGTCGATGGCCGAATTAATCTTTTGAATAATGCTTCTGAAAATGATGTTAAAGATTTGCGTTCGCTATATGAATTAGTTGATCACAATGATCTGATCTCTGAATTATTAAATTGCAGTCCAGAAAAGGACAGCAAATATCCGGTTCAAGTAAGACTGGGTTCAGAACTTCCAGATGAATTGATTAAAAATTATAGTTTGCTGACTGCAGAATACAGCGTTGGTGATCACGGCAAAGGCACAATCGCTTTACTGGGACCAACCAATATGCCATATTCACAAATGATCGGTTTGCTTGAATACTTTAGAAACGAGCTAGCCAAGAAATTGCTCGATTATTATGGAAAATTTCAATAGACAATAAAGGAGGTTAGCCGTGAGTAAAGAAGAATTTCCAAGTGAAAAGAACTTGGATAAGGATAAAGAAGTTCCTAAAAAGGCTAAGACTGAAGATAAGAAGAAAAAGGGCGAAGCAAAGAAGGCCGATGATAATGCTAAAAAGCTAGAAGCTGAAATTGCTGCCTTGAAAGAAAAGAATAAGGAACTTGAAGATAAATACCTGCGTAGCGTAGCTGAGATTCAAAATGCTCAAAACCGCTATTCAAAGGAAAGAGCTCAACTTATCAAGTATGAATCACAAAGCTTGGCAAAAGATGTTTTGCCAGCCATGGACAATTTGGAAAGAGCATTAAGCGTAAAAGCTGACGATGCTGCTTCTAAGCAACTCCAAAAGGGTGTTCAAATGACTTTGGATTCACTTGTCAAAGCCATGAAAGCCCATGGCATCGTTGAGATCGATGCTGAAGGCGTAGAATTTGATCCGACATTGCATCAAGCTGTTCAAACAGTTGCTGCTAAAGATGATGATCAAAAAGGCCACGTTGTTCAGGTTTTACAAAAAGGATATCAATATAAAGACCGTACACTTAGACCAGCAATGGTTGTAGTTGCACAATAGAAGAGAGGAGTTTAACTTATGTCAAAAGTTATTGGTATTGACTTAGGTACTACCAACTCAGCAGTTGCAGTACTTGAAGGTAAAGAACCAAAAATTATCACTAATCCAGAAGGTAACCGTACTACTCCTTCTGTAGTTGCATTTAAGAATGGCGATATTCAAGTTGGTGACGTTGCAAAGCGTCAAGCAATTACCAACCCAAACACTATTGTTTCAATTAAGCGTCACATGGGTGAAGCTGATTACAAAGTTAAGGTTGGCGACAAGGAATACACTCCACAAGAAATCTCAGCCTTTATTTTGCAATACATCAAGAAGTTCTCAGAAGACTACTTGGGTGAAAAAGTAACAGACGCTGTTATTACTGTTCCTGCTTACTTTAACGATGCACAACGTCAAGCTACTAAGGATGCTGGTAAGATCGCTGGCTTGAACGTTAAGAGAATTATCAACGAACCAACTGCTTCAGCTTTAGCCTTTGGCCTTAACAAGGACCAAGATGAAAAAGTTTTGGTTTACGACCTTGGTGGTGGTACTTTCGATGTTTCCATCCTTCAATTAGGTGACGGTGTCTTCCAAGTATTGTCAACTAACGGTGATACTCACCTTGGTGGTGATGACTTTGATAAAGCCATCATGGATTGGTTGATCCAAAACTTTAAGGATGAAAATGGCGTTGACTTGTCTAAGGATAAGATGGCAATGCAACGTTTAAAGGATGCCGCAGAAAAGGCTAAGAAGGACTTGTCAGGCGTATCATCAACTCACATTTCTCTTCCATTCATTTCTGCCGGTGAATCAGGTCCACTTCACCTTGAAGCTGATTTAACTCGTGCTAAGTTTGATGAATTGACTGATGACTTGGTACAAAAGACCAAGATCCCATTTGACAACGCTTTAAAGGATGCCGGCTTGACTGTAAATGACATCGACAAGGTTATCTTAAACGGTGGTTCAACTCGTATTCCAGCCGTTCAAAAAGCTGTTAAGGAATGGTCTGGCAAGGAACCTGACCACTCAATCAACCCTGACGAAGCTGTTGCTTTGGGTGCAGCTATTCAAGGTGGTGTTATCTCAGGTGACGTTAAGGACATCGTTTTGCTTGATGTTACTCCATTGTCACTTGGTATTGAAACCATGGGTGGCGTCTTTACTAAGTTAATTGATAGAAACACTACTATTCCAACTTCAAAGAGTCAAATCTTCTCAACTGCAGCAGATAACCAACAAGCCGTAGATATTCACGTACTTCAAGGTGAACGTCCAATGGCAGCAGATGACAAGACGCTTGGCCGCTTTGAATTAACTGACATTCCACCTGCACCACGTGGTGTTCCTCAAATTCAAGTTACCTTCGATATCGACAAGAACGGTATCGTAAATGTATCTGCTAAGGATATGGGTACTGGTAAGGAACAAAAGATTACCATTAAGAGTTCATCTGGTTTGTCTGATGAAGAAATCAAGAAGATGCAAAAGGATGCTGAAGAACACGCTGACGAAGATAAGAAGCGTAAGGAAGAAGCAGACCTTAGAAATGAAGTTGATCAATTGATCTTCACTACTGACAAGACTTTGAAAGAAACTAAAGGCAAGTTGTCAGACAGCGACCGCAAACCAGTTGAAGATGCACTTGAAGCATTGAAGAAGGCTCAAAAGGACAACAACTTAGATGAAATGAAAGAAAAGAAAGATGCTTTGTCTAAGGCTGCCCAAGATTTAGCCGTTAAGCTTTACCAACAAAATGGTGGAGCTCAAGGTGCTCAAGGTCAAGCAGGGCCACAAGCAGGTCCTCAAGGCCCACAAGGTGGCAATCCAAATGGTGGCAACAATGGCGGTGCCCAAGATGGTAGTTTCCACAAAGTAGACCCAAATAAGTAAAAGGGTTTATAATTTGAATAGCCTATTAAGAAAAGAACTGCTTAAGGGTAGTTCTTTTCTTTTCAATAGTGAGGAGTTTAAATTTTGGCACAAGAAGATTACTACAAAGTTCTCGGTGTTGATCGAAATGCCAGTGAACAGGAAATTAATAAAGCATATCGTAGATTAGCCAAAAAGTATCACCCAGACCTAAACCATGAACCAGGCGCTGAAGAAAAGTATAAGCAGGTCAATGAAGCCTATGAAGTTTTGCATGATAAGCAAAAGCGGGCACAATATGATCAATTTGGTTCTGCTGGCGTTAACGGTCAAGGTGGCTTTGGGGGTGGTGCTCAAGGTGCTTATAGTGGCCAAGGCTTCGGTGGCTTTAGCGACTTCGGAGATATCTTTAACGATATCTTCGGTGGTGGTGCTGGCCAGCGTCAACAAGTAGATCCAACGGCACCGCAACGTGGTGAAGATTTGGATTACACTTTAACCATTGACTTTATGGATGCCATTAATGGTAAAAAGACGCAAGTTTCATACAATCGCAGCGAAACTTGTCAAGCCTGTCATGGTACTGGTGCTGAAAAAGGAACCCATCCAATTACCTGTGATAAATGTCATGGTACTGGCTATATGACTATTACTCAGAGATCAGTTTTTGGAATGTTGCAACGACAAACTGTTTGTGACAAGTGTCAAGGCAAGGGTGTTATTATTGAACATCCATGCAAGACCTGTCATGGTAAAGGAACAGTTGAAGCAAAGAATACTCTTGAAGTTGATATTCCAGCTGGCATTGATAATGGTCAGCAATTGCGCTATGAAGGTCAGGGTGAAGCTGGCAAGAACGGCGGCCCTTACGGTGACTTGTACATTAGCTACCGGATTAAGCCTTCTAAGGACTTTGAAAGACGTGGCAATACAATTTACACAACCGTTCCAATCTCCTTTGCGCAAGCAACTTTAGGCGACGAAATCAAAGTTAAGACCGTGCATGGTGAAAAGAATTTAAAGATTCCAGCTGGAACACAGCCAAACCAAAAGTTTACCCTTCGCGGTGAAGGCGTGCCTTACATTCGTGGCGGTGGCAATGGTGATCAAATCACTACTGTGGAAGTTAAGATTCCAAAGAAAGTTAATGAAGCTCAAAAACAAGCTTTGGTTGACTTTGTTAAGGCTAGTGGCGAATCAATCACTCCGCAAGGCAAGGGATTCTTTGAACGACTTAAAGACAAGCTGAACGGTGATTAAAAAGAATATAATCAAAGAAATACTCATTCGCAAGAATGAGTATTTTTTGATGCAGAAGTTTTATCTACACTGCTAGCTTTGCTATAATAAGTAAGATAGTAAAGGGTGAACACGTTTTATGGATTTAGAAAAATTAAAAGACTACCAAAAACATATTCGAAATTTCGCAATTGTAGCTCATATTGACCACGGTAAGTCTACAATTGCCGATAGAATTCTTGAATTAACAGATACAGTAAGTGAAAGACAACTCAAGAATCAGATGCTGGATGATATGCCGCTTGAACGTCAACGCGGTATTACTATTAAAATGAACTCAGTTGAAGTCAAGTACCATGCTGAAGATGGCGAAGACTACATTTTCCACCTGATCGATACACCAGGGCACGTGGACTTTTCTTATGAAGTCTCACGTTCTTTGGCTGCCTGTGAAGGGGCATTAATGGTCGTTGATGCTTCACAGGGTGTGCAAGCTCAGACTTTGGCCAACACTTATTTAGCTATCGATGATGATTTAGCCATTTTGCCTGTAATTAATAAAATCGATTTGCCTTCTGCTGACATTCCTAAGACTAAGGAAGAAATCCAAGAGATGCTCGGTCTGGATGCTTCAGAAGCTGCTGAAGTCTCTGGTAAAACCGGACAAGGCATCAAGGACATGCTTGAAAAAGTAGTAAAAGATATTCCAGCTCCATCTGGTGATATTACTGCACCGCTTAAGGCCTTGATTTTTGACTCTAAATACGATGACTATCGCGGCGTTGTCATGTCAGTCAAAATCGAAGATGGTGCGGTCAAGCCTGGTGACAAGATTCAGATTATGAATACAGGCAAGGAATACGAAGTTACCGAAGTTGGTGTTTCAAGTCCACATCCTATTAAAAAAGACATTTTGATTGCTGGGGATGTAGGCTACATTACTGCCAATATTAAATCGGTTCGTGAAACTCGTGTGGGTGATACTATCACTCAAGCGGATAATCCTACTGCAGAACCACTTCCGGGCTACCGGCAAATTCCACCAATGGTTTATTCTGGTATGTATCCAGTAGATAACCGTGACTATGAAGATTTAAAAGAAGCTCTGCAAAAGCTGCAGTTAAATGATGCAGCGCTCGAATTTGAGCCTGAAACTTCTACGGCTTTAGGCTTTGGTTTTCGTTGCGGATTCTTAGGTCTGTTACACATGGACGTTATTCAGGAGCGATTAGAACAAGAGTTCGACTTAGATCTGATCATGACCGCACCATCAGTTGATTATCATGCAATTATGAATGATGGTTCAACCAAGGTTATTGATAACCCATCAGATTTGCCAGATGCTGGTGAATACAAAGAAGTGCAAGAACCTTATGTTAAGGCTGAAATCATGGTACCAAACGACTTTGTTGGTCCAGTCATGGAACTTTGCCAAAGAAAACGTGGCGAATTTGTCACCATGGATTATCTTGACAAGTACAGAGTCAATGTCATCTACAACATGCCATTAGCCGAAATCATTTTTGACTTCTTTGACGATTTAAAGTCATCTACTAAAGGCTATGCTTCACTTGATTACAAAATTACGGGCTACCGTTCAACTGACCTGGTTAAGATTGATATTTTACTTAATAAAGAGCCAATTGATGCCCTCAGCTTTATCGCTCACAGATCAGAGGCTCAAGATCGTGCACGGCAAATGACTTCAATGCTTAAGAAATTAATCCCAAGACAAAACTTTGAAGTCGATATTCAAGGTGCGATCGGTGCTAAGATTATTTCACGGGCTACGATTAAGCCATACCGTAAGGACGTTACCTGGAAGATTCACACCGGTGACCCAGATAGACGTGCTAAGCTGCTAGAAAAGCAGAAGCGTGGTAAGAAGAGAATGAAGGCTGTAGGTAAAGTAGAGGTACCGCAAGATGCCTTCATGGCAGTCCTGAAGATGAATGACGATGATATCAAAGAAAAGTAAACATGGCAGATAAAAAGAAAAAACGCAATGTTAGAGTCATTGTTACGCGAGTGATTGCGATCATCTTGCTGCTGGTTGGTTTGGTTTTAATTTTTAATAAACAAATCCGCAACGTCATGATCAGCCAAAATCAAAACAAGGCAATGACTTCGTTAACTAGCAAAAAAGTTGCTCAAAATGAAAAAAAGAAGGGCATGTTTGATTTCAAAAAGGTTAAAGAAGTCAGCTTTGGCCAGGTAGTAAAATCAAGCGAAAAAAGCGGTGCCCATGTTATTGGTGCTCTTGCAATTCCTGATGTTAACATGCATCTTCCCATTTGCTTGGGAATGTCTGACGCGGCAATGACCACCGGTGGCGGAACCATGCGAGCCGATCAAGTTATGGGTAAAGGGAATTATCCGCTTGCTGGTCACTATATGACCGCAAAGGGGATTCTCTTTTCACCGCTTGAAGATGTCAAAAAGGGTGAACTTGTATATTTAACCAATATGAAAAAGGTTTATGTGTACAAGATTTACATGAAGAAAAAGGTAAATCCGTATGCTGTCTATTTGGTTAATAACACTAAGAAAGCGATTGTCACTTTGATCACCTGTGCTGATGGTGGCGTTAACCGTTGGGCAGTTCGCGGCAGTTTAGTGAAAACAGAGACAGCAAGCAAGAGTAATCTAAAGGTGTTTAACTTAAAATAATGAAATGGAATAAACGACAAGCCGAAGCGCTTGATCCAGCTTTAATTGAGAAATATCAACTTAGTCCGATTGCGGCTAAGTTGTTTTCTTTGCGGAAAATAAATACGGATGACAAACTGAACTTTTGGTTTAACGCTACAGAAAATGACCTGGCTAATCCTTCTTTAATGCATGACATGGACAAAGCTGTTGACCGCATTAATCAAGCAATTGATAATGGCGAAAAAATCACGATTTATGGCGATTATGATGCCGATGGCATTACGGCGACGACCATTATGACGGATGCCTTGGGGATTTTAGGAGCCGATGTGCACTATTTTATTCCCGACCGCTTTAAAGATGGCTATGGACCGAATATGGAACGCTATCATGATATTGTTGCTGATGGTACTAAGTTGATTATTACAGTCGATAACGGCGTTACCGGGGTAGATGAGGTCCAATATGCTCAACAGCATGACGTTGATGTCATTTTAACCGATCACCATACTTTTCAAGAAAATGTGCCCAAACCTTATGCTCTGGTTCATTGCAATTATCCCGGACAAAAGTATCCCTTTGATGACTACTGCGGTGCTGGTGTTGCTTATACCATCTGCCGCAAGCTGATGGAAGATCCAATGCCGGAATTGCTTGATTTAGTAATGATTGGAACCATTGGTGACATGGTTAAAGTGACGGGTGAAGGACATGTCATCGTCAAGCGCGGGTTAGAAATGCTGAACCAAACCGAGCGCCCGGGCTTAAGGGCTTTAATTAAAAATGCTGGTTTGACTATGGGCAGTATTAACGAAACCGATGTTGGCTTCAATATTGCTCCGCGTCTGAATGCCGTCGGCCGTTTAGCCAATGCCAATATGGCGGTTGAACTTTTGCTAAGTGATGATGAGGCCGAGGCAAAAAAGCTAGCTGACAAGGTTGAAGAGCTGAATGATGAGCGCAAGGAATTAACCGCGGAAGTTTATCACCGCTGCATGAGCCAGATTAAGGAAAACAGTTGGCAAAAGCAGAATACGCTGGTTTTATATGATCCTGAATTTCATGAAGGCGTACTTGGTTTAGTAGCAAACAAGATCGTTGAAAAAACGCATAAGCCAACCATTGTTTTGACTAAAAATAAAGCCGGCGAAATCAAGGGATCTGGCCGTTCTATTCCTGGCTTTAATCTCTTTGATGCGTTAAATCCATTAAAAGATTCATTATTGACGAAATTTGGCGGGCATGATTTTGCCTGTGGTCTTTCTTTAACGGAAGATAAAATCAACCTGCTTCGGGATAAATTCGAAAAGGACTTTCACGTTGAAGGCACTTTGGAAGAAAAAGACTATGACTTTGAACTGCCATTAAAGAATTTGACACCTCAAACAATGGCTGAAATAAATCAAGTGGGGCCATTTGGCACAGGCGATCCCAATCCTATTTTTAGTATTGATGCGCCACAGATTACTCATTTCTTCAAGATGGGCAAGGAGAAAAATCACGTTAAGTTTACCGCTGAAAAGGGTGGCGGCAAGCTAGACATCGTTGGTTTCAACAAGGAATTTTTGAATAATAATCTCTTGCCATTTATTTCAGAAGTCTTTTTCCAACTTGCAGTCAATACTTACCGCAATCGCGTGCAATTGCAGGGAATCATGGAAGGAATTCAGTTCGCTTCGCCAAAATTGGCGGTGCCAGCGCCTGTAATTGATCTTAGAACGGAAAATTATGTCATGGGCTTTGCCGATCGGTATTTGCTCTTTGATGAGAAAAACGTCAATTACGCTCAAAATAGTTTAGGCATCCAACCAAATAAGATTAGTTTGGTTAAAGACTATCAAACTGAAGGCGAGGTAGCGGTTTTACTTGATACCCCGCACAGTCAAGCGGAGTTAAATCAGGCTTTAGCCAATAATTATCAGCAGCTGTATTTGCGCTTCCTGCTTGATCAATTGCCAGTCGAAAATTTGCCCAACAAAGGCTATTTTGCTAAAGTTCTTAAGTATATTTATGCCCATCCAAGCCTGAAACCGGAGAATTATCGTTCAGTAGCGCCGTTTCTTGGTCTGGATTATGACAGCGTACTGTTTATTTTGCGGGTATTCTTTGAATTAGGATTTGTAAGTTTGGATCAGGGTCGACTTGTAGGGACGAGCACCCCTGAGAAAAAGCCGCTTTCCACTTCAAAGTATTTGATGGCGACAAAATCGCAAATTGATTTCGTACAACAGTTGCGCAATATGCCTAGTCAGCAATTAATTACGTATATTAAGAATTTTATGAAATAAATTGTTTAGTTTTTAATGCTTTATTAGCCGATGTTTGGTAAAATGTAAATGTCAAAAGTGTTTATAGCCAAACACACGGATTTTTGGAGGTTTTTCTTCTATGGCAGTTGATTTTAGTAAATATATTGCAAATATTCCTGATTTTCCAAACAAGGGCATTATTTTCCGCGATATTACGCCTATCTTGCAAGACGGCGAATTATATCGCGCTGCAACTCATGAGCTTGCTGAATACGCAAAGAAACGTGGTGCTGATGTCATTGTTGGTCCAGAAGCTAGAGGATTCATCGTTGGTTGTCCTGTAGCCACTGAATTGGGAATTGGCTTTGTGCCTGCACGTAAGCCGCACAAGTTGCCAAGAGAAACTGAAAGTGCTTCTTATGATTTGGAATACGGTTCAAATGTTTTGGAAATGCACAAGGATGCAATTAAACCAGGTCAAAAAGTAGTTATCTGCGATGACTTAATGGCTACTGCTGGTACCTTGCATGCTACTAAGGAATTGGTCGAAAACCTTGGCGGTAAAGTTGTGGGAGCTGCTTTCTACATTGAATTGGTTGATTTAAAGGGTCGCGAAAAGTTTCCAGATACTGATATTTACTCACTTGTTCAATATCATGGCTCATAATTAAAAAGTTTAAAACGAAGGCATTAGGTTGCAGGGATGCAGCTTAATGCTTTTTTCTTTTTCAAGTCTCTCTTTGAGTTCTCTGCTAGAAAAGTGCATAATAGGAATGTTTGATTATGAAAGAGGGATTTTTAGTAGTTTATGGATAATAGTAATTCGACCAATATTAAACTAGGCAGTTTAGTCCTGATGATTTTTTCTGCCATTTTTGGCTTTTCAAACTCCATCAGTGCCTTCTATCAGATGGGGTACGCAAGTATCATTTGGTACGTCGTGACGGCGATTTTGTTCTTCTTGCCTTCAGCTCTGATTTTCGCTGAATATGGGGCAAGTTTTAAGGGCATCAAAGGCGGTATTTATTCTTGGCTTGAAGGTTCAACTAATGAAAAAGTTGCCTTTGTCGGTACTTTTATTTGGCTGGCAGCTTGGGTTATCTGGTTGGTATCTTCAACTCAATTCTTTTTAGTATCTGTTTCAACCGCGGTCTGGGGTCATGATACGACTCAAAGCTGGAATTTCTTGAATCTGAATTCAACACAGCTCTTAGGTATCCTTGAAGTTGTTTTCATGGTAATCGTCACTTTTTGTGCGGCTAAAGGAATTGACAAGATTAAAGTAGTTTCCAACATCGGTGGCTTCTTTACTTTGGCTATTGCCATCGGCTTTACGGTTGTTTCATTGCTGGTCTTTTTGCTTAATAAAGGACAGCTGGCTCAACCAATAACCGCACAAAATTTGGTTCATTCACCAAACTCAGCTTTCCAGTCGCCAATTGCAGTTGTTTCATTCATCGTTTATGCCTTGTTTGCTTACGGCGGTCTAGAAACAACTTCTGGTGTCATTGATTCGGTTGACAAGCCTGAAAAAACTTATCCCAAGGGCTTGATCATTGCCATGGTTATCATGACCTTTCTTTACGTCTTCAACATCTTGATGTGTGGGGTTGCGGTCAACTGGAAAGCACAACTTGGCGGTAAAGAAGTTGATTTGGCTAATGTTGAATATATTCTGATCAATAATTTGGGTATCGTGCTGGGGCACAGCCTGGGTTTATCCAATTCGGTTTCGGCTACAATTGGTTCAGTCTTTTCACACTGTGCCGGTTGGGCTGACGTTTTGTCCGGCATTTCAGCAGCTTTTTTGATGGTTTACTCACCAATCAAGTCATTCATTGAAGGCTGTGATAATCGACTTTTGCCACGCAAATTGGTAAAGCTTAACAAGCACAATATGCCAGAGCGCTCAATGTGGCTGCAAGCGGTCATTGTTTCAGTTATCATCCTGTTCATTTCATTTGGTGGCAATGCAGCGGGCAAGTTCTACACGATTTTAATGGATATGATGAATGTTTCCTCATCTGCGCCATACTTGTTCTTGATTGCGGCTTATCCATACTTTAAGGAAAAGAAAAACTTGGATCGACCATTTGTCTTTATTGAAGGCAAGAAAAAGGTCTGGGCTACTACCATCGTTGTTTGGCTAGTGGTTGCAATTGGGATTATCTTCACTTGTATTGAGCCATTATTCCGTGGCGACTACCAAACTTCATTCTGGACAGCTATTGGTCCAGTAGCCTTTGGTGTGATTGCATATCTTTACTACACAATACGTGAACATAAAAAAAATCAACTTTAATACGTAATAAGATTATATGGAAAAAGACTAAGTACATACTCGTGTACTTAGTCTTTTCTTTTGCATTATTCGATTTTTATAAAATTGGTGAAAGCAATCTTGAGAAGTATTGTTTGAACTTGCGCCAAGCTGATTGCTGCTTGAAGTATTCGTTCGTCATCAAAGTTGATTTCTTCAAATCTTCTTCAAAAATTGCTTTTAGTTTAACAGATAATTCAGGTGAGTAGTTAAAACTGTTAACTTCGAAGTTCAAGCTGTAGCTTCTGAAATCTTGGTTAGCCGAACCAACTGAAGAAATATTGGAATCAGACACCATTGTTTTGGCATGAATAAAACCATTATCGTACTTGTAAACTTTAACGCCGTTCTCAGTTAAGTACTTAGCGTAATATTCCGTTGCCCGATAAACAAATGCGTGATCGGCCATGCAAGAAACCATAATGCGGACATCTATACCGCTTTTGGCAGCAATGATCAAAGCTTCAAGCATTGGTGCTTCAGAAATAAGGTAAGGCGTTTGGATATAAACGTAGTCAAGGGAACTAGCAATAATTTCTTGGTAGGAGCGCCGGATAGCTGCATTTTCAGAATCAGGACCGGAAGAAACGATTTGCATCGGTACTTGTTCGTCATTATCTGATGTTTGAATTTTAAAATCTTTCAGCCAGCCCAGATTATATTTCGGCAAGCGTGTTTTACGGCAGGAAGTATTCCAATCCATTGCAAAGCGAATTTCCATCAGATCAGCCGCTTGTCCGACAACGCGCAAGTGAGTATCGCGCCAATGACCAAACTTTTGCGAGCGGTCAACGTATTGATCACCAATATTGAAACCGCCGATATAGCCAATTCGGTGGTCGATCACGACCACTTTGCGGTGCAGGTGATAATTAATTCTTGGCGTTCTGAACCAATATTTACTGGAAGTAGAAATAAAGGGTTGTGCTTGTCCGCCTAAATCGCGCAATTTGTTGAAAAAAGAAGGCTTGGTGCCGCGTGAACCACTGGCATCGTAAAATCCACCCGCACTTTAACTCCACGCTTCTGTGCCGCTTCTAAAGCGGCTAAGACGCGATTGCCTAAATGATCATCATAAAAAGTATAAAATTCGACATCGATCATTTCTTTAGCCTGGTTGATATTTTCAACCAGATTATCAAACAAGGTGGGACCGTCGGTAAAAACTTCAACTTGATTATTGTAGGTTAAAATTGCGTCATCGTTATTAAGGTTAAGTTCTACCAGTCGGCGAGCACGTGGCTTGCGGTCTTTTTCTGGCAGCAGGTCATGTTTGCGCAGCTCATCACGTTGTTTGCTTAAAAATTGGTCACGAATCTTTTTCTGCTCATCTTGAATAGCAAAGATTTTATCGTGTGACAAATGTCTTCTCAAAAAGAGATAGAGGATAAAACCAATGTAGGGAAAGACTGATAAAACAAGCAGCCATGCCCATGTTGAAGCAATATTTCTCCGACTGCGGAAAACTGTCCAAATTGCAAAAGCAATGTTGATCAGCCACAAGACTTCAATTATTCGTCTGATTACATCCCAAGTCCAAATCATTCTGATACCAAACTTCCTTTTAAAAAAATATTAAACTAATTTTAGCAAAAATATCAAAAAAAGCCATTGAGTATATTAACTCAATGACTTTTAAATATAAATTATTTGTTTTCCATAATTGGCTTGTAGAAGAGATCAATGACAACGGCTACGATCAGGGCAACCACAATAGTAATCAATAGGTTTTGAATCGAAATTTTGGTCATTGCTAAACCAAACAAGGCCAAGATGAAAGTTAAGAGCACATCGCAAATTTGAACGATTCCGACCAATTTAGATGGGTAATCCTGCCAGAAGTACTTCTTGGTTCTGGTGATTAAAACAATCAGCATCGCGCTTAGTACCAAGTAAACATAAACCATGGTTGAAATGGTGCCGTGACTCCAGCCATGCATGGTCAGATAGGAGACAAAGGCAATGCCCAGAACAGTCCAACCGGCAGCCAGTGAGAAGGCGATCTTGGCTAAACGGCCCATGTCCCAGTTTTCTGGCTTATAAGTAATGTGAGTCCGGTCGGTACCAATCATCATCGTTACCATGTTGTTCATGACAGTATAGATAACCATGGCATTTAAGGCTAATGGGATGTAGTTGAAGAAGAGGTAGCCAAAGGTCATGATCATCGTCAATTCAGCAGTTCTGGCTAATTTAGTTAAAGACCACGTAGTCATTCTTTGGTAAACGCGGTGACCAGCGTCCAAAATTTTAACGATTGAAGTTAAACCATCGTCAAGAAGCACCATCTTGCTGGAACGTTTAGCAACGTCGGCAGCGTTAGAAACAGCAATTCCGACTTCAGCTTGCTTCAATGCAGGTGAGTCATTAACGCCGTCACCGGTCATACCGATGATGTGGCCTTTCTTTTGGAAAAACTTGACCATTTTCAGTTTATCTTCTGGCAAAACATCAGCAATCCCGGCCAAATGTTCAACATCGGTTTCTTCATTGAAGTCATGAATTGAGATGACATTACCAGCTAAATCAACTTCTTTGGCAACGGCAGCCGCTGTTCTTTGGTTGTCACCAGTCAACATAATTGTACGAATGCCGCGCTTTTTGAGTTCTTGCAGGGCCTGTTTTGAATCGTGGCGAACTTTGTCTTTCAAAATAAAGACGCCGGCTAATTTATCATCAATTAAGAGAGCAACTGAACGACCGGCTTCGAAGTCAACGTCTTTTATAACATTTTCAGCATTTTGATCGATTAGTGACAATTGCTTGAAGGATCCCAGTTTAATGTTATGATCATTGATTTCGGCCATTGAGTAACCGGTATTGGAGGTAAATGGAGTAAAGTCTTCTGCTTCTTCTACCTTAAGGCCCTTGCTTAAAATAAATTCGTCCAGGGCAGCGTCGATGATGCTTTGATTTCTTTGATCAGTTGCGGCAGCAGTTAGTTCTAAGAGCTGGCTATCGTCAAGATCGCTAAAATTCTTCCAGCTGGTAACAGCTGTCTTGTTTTCAGTGATCGTTCCCGTTTTATCAAGCAAAAGCAAATTCAAGTTGGCAGCATCCTGAATACCAGTCAAATCAGCTGTCAAGACACCTTCTTTGCTCAAACGGGTTGCTTCAAAAGAGTTAGATAAAGCAAAGGTAGATGGCATGGCAACTGGGATAGATGCGATGAACATCATTGCCAAAAAGGCTAGTTTATCATTAATGAAGCCAATGACCGTTCCACCTTTGATGAAGTAGGCGATAACGATAATAGCAGTTAAAACGCCATCGAGAAGGCAGAGATAATAGATGATCTTAGTTAGCAGCTGCTGCAAGTGACCAGGAGCCGCAGAATTGTTGATCAGGTTGATCGTCTTGCCTGAGCGTGAATTTTTGCCAGTCGCGGTAACTAGGGCAAGCCCGTGGCCTTCCATGACTGTTGTGCCGGCATAGGCGGTTTCATTGATCTTCTTTTTGACTGCTTTGGATTCACCGGTAATCGAAGATTCATCAAATGACATTTGTCCTTCAAGAATTTTGACATCGGCAGAAACGACATCCCCGCGTTGCAGTGAGATCAAATCGCCAACAACTAATTGCTTGGAATTAATTTTGATCCACTTGCCATCGCGTTCAACGGCAACCGTTGGCGTTAATTTATGTGAAATGCTGTCCAATACTTTTCTGGATTGCTTCTTTTTCGAAGCACCATTCCAAGCAGCAAACAGCAGCATTCCTAAAACAAAGAGTGCTTGGACGCGTTTGCCTAAAGCAAACTCCAAAATTAAGGCACCTTCAAGAATCCATGCGGAAAGATTCCAGAGTTTACTGGCAAATTCTTTCCAGAAATTGTATTTAGGTTCAGGCACTTCATTCAATCCATCTTTTTTAAGTCGTTTTTCGGCTTCAGCCTGGCTTAGGCCATGAATATTTTCAGCCATTGAATTTCTCCCTCCAGATTAAATCTACCTATTAACTTAGCACAGATGTTGCTTTGAATAAAATATCGTCTTAAGATAAAAGATATCTAAAAATTTAATATCTGCTTTGAGGTACTTTAAAATTATGAATTTGAAACAATTACGCTATTTTTTGGCAGTTGCCGAAGAAAAACAGATTACGGCGGCTGCTAAGCGTCTTTTTATCGCACAACCGCCTTTATCTTACCAGTTAAAGCAGCTGGAAAAGGAGTTGGGCGTCGCACTTTTTACCAGAACAGCCTATGGCATTGAACTGACTGATGCGGGTAAGGAACTGCAAAACTACGCTGAAAGAATTCTAACTTTAGCGCAAACTGCAAAAGATCAGGTCAATAAAACGGCTAAAGGGGAGTTGGGTACTATCAAAATTGGTTCTGCTTCTTCGTCCGTTGGTGAATTGCCTTCAGATAAGTTTAAACAATTAACGCGATTTTATCCTGATATTTCTTTTGACGTCTATGAAAAAAATACTTTTGGCGTTTTGGATAAATTGCGCAGTGGCACGATTGACCTAGGGATTGTGCGGACGCCGTTTAACCATAATGGCATTCAGAGTAAGACTTTGACTAATGAAAGAATGACCTTGGTAACAACAGAGCAAAAATTATTAGAAAAGCAGACAGTTAATCTGAAGGAACTTAGCAAACAACCGCTGATTATTTATCGCCGCTTTGAAAATATTTTTAATGAAAGTTTTGCTCATCAGGGCCTTAAGCCTTATTATGCTGTAAAATGCGATGACTCAAGAACAGCAATTTTGTGGGCTCAGCAGGAGATGGGAGCAGCACTTGTTCCAGAATCGATTGCTAATTTATACGCGCCAAAACAATTCGTTTTGGTAAAGCATGCAAGTTGGGAAACTCATTTGCAACTGGTTTGGCTAAAAGAAAAAGTTTCGCCTTTGATGAAACGGATCATTGACATTTTTTAGGGCAAAAAAAGAGGCTTGCGATTGCAAGTCTCTTTTTCTTATTAAATCAAACTAATGATAAATTAGTCCTTGTCAACGTCGTCTGGGAAGAATGCCAAACGTTCGCCTTCACCGAGTTCTTCTTCGATTTCAAGCAAACGGTTGTACTTTTCAACACGTTCTGAACGAGCTGGAGCACCAGTCTTCAATTGACCACCGTTTACAGCAACGGCTAAGTCAGCGATGAAGGTGTCACCAGTTTCACCTGAACGGTGAGAAATCATAGTGTTGTAACCATTCTTACGTGAAAGACGTACAGTTTCAAGGGTTTCAGTTACAGTACCGATTTGGTTCAACTTGATCAATGAAGCGTTACCAGCACCTTCGTGAATAGCCTTGTTCAAAAGCTTAGGGTTAGTACAAATGAAGTCGTCAAGAACGATTTGGATACGGTCTTTGTGGCTCTTAGTGAACTTAACCATACCGTCAACATCGTTTTCGTCGTATGGGTCTTCCATAGAAATTAATTCTGGGAATTCGTCAAGCAACTTGTCGTAGTAGTTTGCCAATTCTTCATCGTCAAGAACCTTGCCTTCAAGGTGGTACTTGTGATCATCCTTGTTGTAGAAGTATGAAGCAGCACAGTCACATGCAATAGCGATGTCTTCACCTGGCTTGTAACCAGCCTTGATGATTGATTCGTGCAAAGCTTTCAAAGCTTCTTCTGAGTTCTTCATGTTAGGAGCGAAACCACCTTCGTCACCTAAGCCAGTTTCGTAACCCATGTCTTCCAAAACCTTCTTCAAGGTGTGGTAAGTGTTAACGATCTTTTCGAAACCGTCACGGAATGAAGTCTTGTTAACTGGAGTGATCATGAATTCTTGGATGTCGATACCGTTGTCAGCATGTTCACCACCGTTGATAACGTTGTGGAAAGTTTGTGGCATTTCAAGATCAATACCGCCAAGGTAACGGTACAAAGGTTGACCTGCATCCTTAGCTGCAGCACAAGCAGTAGCCATAGATGCACCCAAGATAGCGTTGGCACCAAGACGACCCTTGTTTGGAGTACCGTCTAAGTCGATCATAGTCTTGTCGATCTTTGGTTGATCGTATGGGTCCATACCCTTTAATGCATCGTTGATTTCAGTGTTAACGTTGTTAACTGCCTTTGAAACACCTTTACCACCAAGACGTGAACCACCGTCACGTAATTCAACGGCTTCGTTTTCACCAGTTGAAGCACCAGATGGAACTTCAGCCTTACCTACGACACCGTTTGAAAGGGTAACGTGAACTTCAACAGTTGGGTTACCACGTGAATCAAAAATTTCAAGTGCATGAACATTTTCAATGACTGATTTTAACATCAAAAGAACCTCCTAAAAATATCTGGTGTGATACCGGTTTAAAAGTATCATCGCCACCTGAAGAGCTATTTGTTCTTCATCTACACCTCAAATTTTAGCTTAACTTTGTGATTGTGTAAACATATGAAAGCGCTTTACATTTCAATTTTTCCTAAAGGGAGATTAAATCTTCTTAAGCTTTACGATATAATTAAAAATATAGAAATAGGAAAAGATATTTACGAGGAAAAAACAAAATATGAGTGAAATTAGATTAATCATCGACTCTAGCTCAAATGACTTAACAGATTCAAAACGCAATTTAATTGTGGTGCCGTTGACTATTTCATTTGGCGGAAAAGACTATTTAGATAATGAAGACTTGGATATGCAAGACTACTTGCAAAAAATGGATGAAAACAATGTCGCTGGCAAAACTTCATGTCCTAGCATTAAAGAATGGCTTGAAGCTTTAGAAGGCAGTGAAAAAGCAATCATTGTTACCATGACCAGTCAGTTGAGCGGCACTTATTCTTCTGCTTTGCAGGCAAAAGACATGTACTTGGCAAAAAATCCCAAGAGTGAAATTATTGTCGTTGATACGCGTAGTGCCGGACCAGAAATGAAAATTGTTTTGCAGGGAATCGAAAAAATCCTTAAAAACAATGTTCGCTGGGTAGATGTCGATGCGGCCATTGCCAAAATGCGGACGCAGACACACCTATTGTTTGCTTTGCAGTCGCTGCACAACTTGTCTTTGAATGGACGGGTTTCTCCAGCCTTAGCAAAAGTTGCCAAAATGCTCCATATTAAGTTGATTGGAACTGCCAGCAAGGAAGGCAAGCTTGAACCATTGGCAAAATTGCGTGGCATGAAGCGGGTCAACTTGGAAATGGTCAAGGAAATGAAAAAGCTGAATTATCAAGGCGGACAAGTCATCATCGACTACTGTCAAAATGAAGATGAGGCAGAAAAATTGAAAGACAAGATTTTGGCCGCATTTCCGGATGCAGACATTACTTTGAGACCAATGCACGGGCTGTGCAGCTTTTATGCTGAAAAGGGCGGCTTGATGGTCGGCTTTAATGAAAAATAAAATTACTAACAAAAAAAGGATTAGCAATTTGTTTGCAATGTCATTAAGTTAAGA